>JAAZHP010000147.1 GCA_012510625.1 Bacillota bacterium | reverse complement strand
TCTTGAGAGGCCTCCTTCCTGGGTGTTGTTTCTCAAACCTATACCTTCTGGAACGAGGTCTCTCTTTTCCTGCTTAAAGCAGGTTTTTTCGATCCTCTCCCCCCGCTAACATTTTACTCATAGATAATATATCTGCATTATTCGGGGGTATATTCAAGACCTTTCTCATGAAAAATTATGATCGTCTGGAGAAGAAATTATTCCATGCGCAGCGCAACGCCTCAAGCCCGGCGCAATCAAAGGATTGTTAGCTTAATCATTCGATAACAGGAACCTTGATTCCTGCTTTTCTAAAAAATAATTATGCCCTCCATTGTAATGTTTTATGTTGACTTGTAACATACTATGTTACTAAAATATATTAGGGTGGTGGCTGTCATAATGAACTTTTTCCGCTGCTTTTTAATTGTCATTATTGTATTGTTGCTTAGTGTGTCCGGAAGTTTTGGATATCTGGTCTATACTATCGGAGAGATGGAGCAGCTTCCGGAACCTTCACCTCCCTTGACTACCCGGATTTATGATTGCCGGGATGAACTAATGGCCGTACGCTATGAAGAAAACCGCGTGGAGGTCCCCCTGGAACAGGTTTCAGAACATTTGATTAAAGCCACGCTTGCCGTAGAAGACCGCCGCTTCTACCGCCATCATGGATTTGATCCGGCCGGATTGACCCGGGCGCTGCTGAACAATATTAAAGGAGGCCAGACCTCCCAGGGCGGCAGCACCATTACCCAGCAGCTGGCCAAAAACCTTTACCTGTCGCACGAACGCACTCTAGAGCGCAAGGTTAAAGAAGCTCTCTATACCATCCATCTGGAACGCCGTTATCACAAAGATGAAATATTGGAAATGTACTTAAATACAATATATTACGGCCATGCCGCTTACGGCATCGAAGCCGCCGCCCAAACCTATTTCGGCAAGAGCGCCGCCGATCTTAGCCTGGGCGAAGCCGCGCTCCTGGCCGGCCTGCCCAAAGGCCCCGCCTATTACTCTCCCCTTCTCAATCCGGAAGCCGCGGAGCAGCGCCAGAGAACCGTCCTCAGCCAGATGGCTGACGCCGGTTTTATTGACGAATCTGAAAAAGAAGCCGCATTGCGGGAAGAACTTGTTTTCCGGGAGCACACCTTCGAAGAAAGCTCAGCCTATTTCCTTGATTATGTGATCAATACGGAGCTGGCTGAATTTTTTAATGGAGACTTGGATCCTGTTTACCGCGGGGGATTAAATATTTACACCACCATAGACCAGGAAATGCAGCAGCTGGCACAGGAAATTATCGCCGGGATCAGCCCCTTTAGCCTTGATGAAAACGGAATCAGGCAGCCTCAGGGAGCGCTGGTCGCCATTGAGCCGGACACCGGTTACGTCCGGGCGATGGTGGGTGGGCGCGATTTCCGCGAAACAAGCTTAAACCGCGCCCTGGCCCTCCGCTCGCCGGGCTCCGCGTTTAAGCCCTTTGTCTACGCGGCGGCGCTTGAAAATGGATTTACCGCCATAGACCAGGTGAGATGCGAGGCCACTTCGTTTATCGAAGAAGGAATTGATGAACCTTACGCTCCCACCGATGTGGGGAGGGGTTTTCACAACCGGGAGCTGACCATTCGTGAAGCCCTGGCCAAATCCTGCAATATCGTCGCCATTAAGGTGCATGATCAAATCGGCAAGGAGAAAGCCGTGGAAATGGCCCGCCGGCTGGGCATCTCCAGTCACCTGGGCCCTTACTTCTCTCTGCCGCTGGGAACCAAAGAGGTGACCCTTCTTGAATTGACTGCCGCTTTCGCCCCCTTCGCCAACGGGGGCTTCCGGGTCAAACCCCTCTTTATCCGTAAAGTTGTGGATTCGCAAGGAATTGTGCTGCTGGAGAACGAGCCCCAAAAAGGGCAGGTCCTCGATCCGGCCGTCGCCTTTTTAGTCACCGACATGCTTAAGGATGTTCTCACGGAAGGCGGCACCGCCGGCGGAGCGAGCTCGATTTTAAACCGGCCGGCGGCGGGCAAATCGGGAACCTCGCAGGGAAGCAAAAATGCGCACATGGTCGGCTATACGCCGCAACTGCTAGCCGGTATCTATATCGGTGATGACTACGAGAAACCCATTGAATTTTCTGGGGGAGGTCATGCCGCCCCCCTGTGGGCCTGGTTCATGGAGCGCGCCTTAAAAGATGCTCCTGTTCTCGATTTTAAAATTCCCGACGGCATCACCAGCCGCACCCTCTGCCCGGTAAGCGGTTTACCCCTTGGCCCTTACTGCCCCGAACCGGGCCGGGCCGAATATTTCATCAAGGGGACAGAACCGGCGGAAGAATGCCGGCTCTGCAGGCCTCCTTTCTGGTGGCCCTGGCTGCCCTCGATTAAATATTCTCCCTCTTTTCCTTAAAGAAGAAAGGGGTTGCTGCGCGCCTCTGTCTCGATCGTGGTGGCCGGCCCGTGTCCGGGATAGACCACGGTCTGCGGGGGCAGCACCATCAGCTTATCCTTGATGCTGCCGATTAACACCGGGTAAGAGCCTCCGGCAAGATCGGTCCGGCCGATGGAGCCGGCAAAGAGAGTGTCGCCGGTAAATACAAGCCCGGAACTGTAAAGCGAGATCCCGCCTGCAGTATGGCCCGGTGTTTCCAATACGGTAAGAACTTCACGGCCAAAAGAGATCTGATCGCCCTCTTTAAGTAAATGATCGGGCGGGACCGGCTTGCCAAACAGCACCCCCAATTTAAAGCCCGGGTTGCGGTAGGCCTCCAGGTCTTTCTCCGGAAAATATAGCGGCACCCGCAGAGCTTCTTTCAACCTGCCGTTGGCCCCGGTATGGTCAATATGACCGTGTGTATTGACAATACCGCAAATTTTAAGCCCGCTCTTTTCAATTTCATGCAAGATCCGCTTCCCTTCGGCGCCGGGATCAATAACGATCCCTTCTTTACTTTCCGGACAGCTGACCAGGTAGCAATTGGTGGCAAACATGCTTACCACAAGCGTCTCTACATGCATTTTCTCACCCTCTTGCCATCATTCTGAATAAAAAAGGCCTTTCCAATCCAATGCCTCGCGCACCGCCGGCAAAAGATCAGTCAAATCGCAGAGCCGGGGAGCGATCTTGCGCCTGACGGCTTCCGCCCCGATCAACAGCGCCGGAACTTCGTTTAAAGTGTGCCTGCTGTGAGAGAGATCTTCAAGATTGCCATGATCGCTGGTCAGAATTAAGAGCGTCTGCTCCGGATCCAGAGACTCCACCACGGCGCCGAGAAAGCGATCCAGCGAAGTGATCACCTTGCCCGCCTCTTCGCGGGAGGCAAGATGCCCGGCATAATCGCTTAAAAAATATTCGAAGAGAGAAAAATCAAATTCTCTCCCGATATCAGCCAGCCTCTTGCCGGCTTCTTCCGGGGTGATTTGGGGAACAGAAAAACCCATCCTCTGTAATAGTTCATTCGTCAGGTCCATATAGAGGGCTTTCCCAGCCTTCAAGTCTTCGAGATTGTAAAAGGGAAGCCCCCCATAGTAAGTGATCAGGGTCGAGCATGAATGGCGCCGGCCGGGGAGCCCTTCCTCAAGCTGTTCAAAAAAGGCGGGCCTGTAGGCGTTGACAAAAGCGCAGCGATATCCTTCATCCCGGAGTAAAGCAAAAATCCCTTTCTCCGTCAGCAGCCGGCGCAGGGTGGGGTTGGGGAAGCCGTTCAGGTGGTAGCCGAGCAGGCCCGGAGCATTTGTCCCCGTAAAGAGGGCCGCTTGCCCGGAAGCGCTTTGCGGCAGCCCCTCCACGCCCAGCCGCGCATCAATCCCCCGCAAGGTGGCTTTTTCATCGTGAAACCCGCTCATCTCCCTGGTAAGCGGGTTCCCCTGGAGCAGCGTTCTTAAAAAAGGCGTTTCGGTAAAGGTGAAAGGATTCTCCGGGGCTGGCTCCCCCAGGCCGACCCCGTCTACAAAAATAAAGATGACGCGCAAAGCGCTCCCCCTTTAATCTGTTTTATCTGTCTGAAAAAAATTATTCTTCCGGAGCTGCTTCTCCGGCCACGACTGCTATCTCCAGGCTTTGGCCGTCCCGCTCAACAGTCAGCTCGATCCTCTCGCCCGGATAATAGTTCAACAGGGCATCAAAAAGCTGGGCCACATAGCGGATTTCCTTCTCCCCCACGGCGGTGATGACATCACCGTCTTTAAGGCCGGCGGCCTCCGCAGTGCTGCCCGCAATGACCTCTTTGATATTCACGCCCCGGCGGGGAGATAAGCTCTCAGGTTGATTTTCCACCCAGATGCCAAGCTGCGGGCGGCGGACCCGGCCATCTCTTTTCAGGTCATCAACCACCCTTTTCACCGTATTGGCAGGAATGGCCAGGCCGATCCCCTCGGCACCGCTGATCTTTGCCGAGTTGATGCCGATCACTTCGCCTTTAAGGTTTACCAGGGGACCGCCGCTGTTGCCCGGATTGATCACCGCATCGGTTTGAATGTAGGTATAAGCATACTGGCTGTAAGCCGACCTGACTTCACGCTCCAGGGCGCTAATGATCCCCCGGGTAACTGTATGTTTAAGAAAGCCCAGCGGATTCCCCACAGCGAGCACCGTCTCGCCAACCTGGACGGCATCGGAATTGCCCAGGGGAATATGGATAAGGCCGGTTCCTTCTACTTTCAGCAGGGCCAGGTCTGTTAGCTTGTCCTCGCCAATTATTTTCGCCTCAAAGCTGCGGTAATCGGGAGTAACGACCATAACTTTTGCAGCGCCGTCAATAACATGCTGGTTCGTGATGATATAGCCGTCCTCGGAAATGACCGCACCCGATCCGCTGCCGCTCAGGATAAGCTGATCATAAGGCCGCGCGGAAATATAGCAGTTTACAGCCACCACTGCCGGCATCACCCTGCCGACTACATCTACCGTAGCTCGATCCTCCTCTCCGGGCAAACGATCTGCCGGATCTTCCTGCCGCTCTTCCCCGGGGAGAACATCCGGCCCTGGAATGGCGCCCTGGCGGCATAAAAAAAAGTAGAGCAGCAGGAAACCGGCCAGGACTCCGCATAACCCCGCCACGAACACATACCACAAGGGAACCCGCCGTTTTCCCTGCCACGAGCAGTGATCTTGGCCATCCATCACTTTTCGCCTCCTCCGGCTACATTTTACAATATGCTTTTTGGAAAAGTAAACCTCCGCCAATTACAAATGGCCGGTATCGCTAAATAACAGCAGGCGGCCCCGCTGCTTCACGGGATCATAGCCCACAATGGAAAGAGAGGCGGGGGCAGGTGCATAGGGCCATTTCTGCCTGGAGGTAAAACCGAGGCATCCGGAGATAAAGGCATTGAACAGCCGGCCGTGGCTGACGAGGAGGATGCGGCGCATTCCCGGATATTTGCGGCAGATCTTCCGCCGCAGGGTTCGCGTTCGCGCCAGGAGTTTTCGCTCGCTTTCTCCGCCGCAGCGAAGCGCTGCCAGCGCTCCTCCCGGGGAGCGAAAAAGAAAAGGATACATGGCCTCCGCTTCGCTGCGCCTGAGGCCTTCAATAAAGCCCCAGGATGATTCACGGAGCAAGGGCTCCCGGAGCGGAGCCAGATTAATTCCCCGGGAAATAATCTCCGCGGTTTTCCAGGCCCGCTGCAGGTCGCTGCTTAAAAAGAGCTCGAAGCCGGGCGCTTTGCTCAATCGCCGGGAGACAGATTCCGCTTCGCGTATCCCCGCTTCGCTAAGGCAGAAATCGCGCCGCCCCTGGTACCGCCCCTCGTCGTTGGCGGCAGTCCGGCCATGCCGGACGAGCCAGAATTCAATTTCAGCCGGGATCACGGGCCACCTCTCCGGAGCTTCGTTCCCTCAACGGTTTCACATAGGCGCCAACCGATGAGAGCTTCTCTTCTATCTTTTCATAACCCCGGTAAATATGCTCCGCCTGGTTGAGGACCGTTTCACCTCTGGCCATCAGCCCCGCCACCAGCATGGCGGCGCCGGCCCGCAGATCGGTGACGGTTACCGGAGCCCCGGAAAGGGCGCCGCCGCCGTCAACTACCGCGGTTCGCCCCTCAATCTTAATCTGTGCGCCCATTCTTTTTAATTCATCTACATGGCGGAAACGCCCGTCAAATACATTTTCTGTGATCACGCTGGTCCCTTCCGCCGCCGTCAGGAGAACCATGGCCAACGGCTGCAGATCTGTGGGGAACCCGGGATAGGGAAAGGTCTTCAAATCGGAGGGTATCAGCGGCCCCGTCCTGCGGACCCTGACCTGCTCCGGCTCCACCTCTACCTCGGCGCCCATCTCCTTTAGCTTGGCCGTTATTGCCTCCAGGTGCTTGGGAATGACCTCCCCGATTACCAGATCTCCCCCTACCGCCGCCGCGGCAAGCATGAAGGTGCCCGCTTCAATCCGATCCGGAATGACCGCGTGTTCGGCGCCGCCAAAGCGTTTGACACCTTCAATCTTGATCACATCGGTGCCCGCGCCTTTGATCACTGCGCCCATGGCATTTAAAAAGTTAGCCAGGTCGACTATTTCCGGTTCTTTGGCCGCATTTTCCAGAATGGTGCGCCCTTCTGCCGCCGCAGCCGCAAGCATCAGGTTGACTGTAGCTCCAACACTGACCACGTCAAGATAGATATGAGCCCCCGTCAATTTCTTGGCCGTCAGCTTGATCAAGCCGTGCTCGATTTCGCACTTTGCTCCCAGGGCGGTAAACCCCTTGAGGTGCTGATCGATAGGACGCGGCCCCAGATCACAGCCGCCCGGGACAGGCACCGTGGCCTTGCCAAGGCGGGCCAGCAGGCTCCCCATTAGATAAGATGAAGCCCTCATTTTCTGCACCAGGTTGTAAGGAGGGGTGTGGCCGCGCAGCCTGGAAGGATGGAAATCAAGAGCATTCCGTCCCCGGCGGCGGATGGTCATTCCCAGATCCTCAAGAATGCGCAGCATGGTCCGGACATCGGTAATGTCCGGTATGTTGCTCAGGGAGACTTTGCCTGAAGCCAGCAGCACAGCCGGCAGGATGGCCAGGGCAGCATTCTTGGCTCCGCTGATCTTGACCCGGCCGGCTAATCTTTTTCCTCCGCGGACTAAAATTTTCTCCACATCATCTACTCCCGTCAGTTGCTTATTTCTCTTTCCAGGTTGCCTGTAAAGGCGTTAATAAAGCAGCTTTCTCCGTCTTCAAAGAGAAAACGCCATACCGGGGGCACCTCCCATTTCTCCGCATCGTACTCGCAGCTATAAAAACCAAGTTCAGCTTTGATTATCCGGCGGGGCTGCGTGCTCGGTCCCAAATACTCTGCCATTTTAAGCAGGGCTTCGGTGACCGGTATTACCTCCATTTCCTTCTCCTGAAGCGGTTTATCCGGAACAAGCCAGTAAATTTCTAGCGCCTGGAGTCTATTATTTTCCAGAAAGGCTGTTAGATAACCGCTATAAAGGGGCATGTCTTCAAAAAGCTGCACATAATGCAAGACCGCTTCTTCCCCGTAACGTTCCAGGTAATCCAGGCGAGCCTCTGAAAAAGCCGGCCCGAGCTCCTGCAAAAAAAGTTCGAAGGCTGAAGTCAGCTCCTGGTCATTTGAAAAAGAAACCTCGTCAGGCAGCGCCTGGCCGGAATTAAATTCAACCCGGGCCAACCCGGCGGGATATAACTTCACTTTTGCTTCATCACCGTCGTAAAAGATTGCGCCCGAGGGTCCGCTTTCAGGCGCCGCCGCCGCCGTAAATTCCTCCCGCAGCTTTTCTCCAACCTCCCATAAAGGAGCTACCGTCAGGAAAGCGCTTTTCCTGACAGCACGATCTACTTTTGTTTCCAGCAGATAGCCGTAATCTTCGAGCTGCCTTACAGTCTGGCGCAGCTCTGCCGCAGATACCGCCACACGTGTAAGCTTCCGGATCTCCCCCCCGAAAAGGTGATAGCAGAGCAAGAGGTTTAATCCCAAAAAAGCGCAAATGAGAAGTGTCTTGGCCCGGCTCAAATTCATTTTTCCCATCCCTCCGGGGGAATTAATTCACTCGCTTCCAAAATAAGCTCCCGCCCACTGATGCGGATAGCCCATACGGGGATCGCCCGCGGCTGGAGAGGGCCTCCGGTCAGGTAGTAAGCCAGATCCATCTCCTCAAGGATGTACTGCTCCACTCCTTTGGCGGCAAGCAACTCCACAGCGGCAGCCAGAGCCTCCCGGTAATCCTGCACCACCGTATCATCACCCTTTTGATAATGCAATTCATAGAGCTTTCGCCGGTAATCCACAAGCCCGCCATGATGGTAAGTCATGGCCACTTCCGCGTCACCCAGGAGAAGATAACCCTTTAAGTAGCTCCGCCACTGCGCTTGGTATATCTCCGCCTGCCGGCCTCTGGCTCCCGCTTCCTGGACCAGGCTTTCCAACCTTAAGTTTTCCGGCCAGCCGCCGTAATAGCAAAGCAGTTTGCCTCCGGTTAGCAGCGCCGCCGGGTAGGAAAGCGGGACCGGTTTTTGCTCTATCCTGGGACAGGAATAATCAAGCCCATGGTGCAGGCGCAGCCCCTGTTCACCGTCCGTGTAAATCAATCCGCCGTCTTTTTCCTTGATCTCCCGGACCAGGCTGCGGTTAATAAAAAAAGTGTTCAGGAGAAGTTCCCCATCGAGCGCCTCCGCCTTTAATAGCAGATCTGCCATCACCGGTTTGCCCGCGGGTACATAAATGGGAGCGCTTACGGTGACCGTTCCATTCCGGGGCAGCTGCAGCTCACCGGCTTGGATCTGCTCGCAGAGACTCTTCTCTGAGGGAGAAAATTGTTCACAGAGCGCCGCCAGATGTGCGCCCCATTGAGCCGGCAAAAGCAAGGGCCTTCCGGTTTCCTCTCCCTCCTGCAGGATTCCCCAGCACCGGTCAGCCTGCCTCCAGATCTGCATTCCCGTCAGCCCTCCGGAGGGGGCATTTTTTAGCCAGACGCTTTCCGGACCCACCGGCAAGGCCGGGTCAAAAATTAAGTTCAGGCATAGCTCTGCATCTGCCGGCAGCTTTTCGCCGTACTCGTAATTGGCCGGCTCATCTATCTCCTGCAGCATACGCGAGAGCTCCTCCCAAAAGTGCTTGTAGTTGGAATTACCCGGACGGATCCGGTAGCATAAATTTTCCTGGTAAACCACCAAACACTTGGGAATAACCAGTTGAGACAAAGGCTTCGGTTCTTCAAAATAAGCAGGTTCATAACCGTTTGTGATAACCCTCTCTACCGGTTTACGCCCATACCAGAGCTGGTATGTCAGAAGGATGCTGAGAAGCACCAGAAAAAAGAGAACCGCGCTCTTAACCCGCTCAATCAAAGTCCTCTTCTCCCTTCTCCAGCGACGCCGGGAGAGTAAAGAAGGCCCTGGTCCCTTCTCCCACAACACTTTCAAGCCAGATCCGGCCTCCGTGCGCTTCCACCACCCGGCGGGCGATGGGGAGGCCCAGGCCGGTGCCGCCGTAATCACGGCTCCGGGTCTTCTCCACCCGGTAAAATCGCTCAAAAATCCTTTCCAGGTCGGCCGGGGGAATCCCGGGCCCGTTATCCTCAATCAACACCTTTACACGGCCTGACTCGTCTATGGAAGCGTCAACCGAAATTTTACCGCCATCCGGCGTATATTTAATGGCATTGTTCAGCAAGTTTAAAAAAACTCGCATGATCTTTTCTCGATCCACCTGCACACAGGGTAGTCCCGGCGGAATGATTATCTTTATTTCGCGCCTCTCCAACCCTGCTTTCTGCTGCAGCTGCTCCACCGCGTCCGTAGCCAGCTCCATCAGCGCCACCTTCGTTTTTTGCAGCTCCACCTGGCTATAGTCAAGTTGAGAGAGCTCCAGCAGATCCTTTACCAGATCAACCATCCGGTCGGTTTCGCGCTTTAAGATTTTTAAAAAACGATTGCTCACCGCAGGATCGGCGGCGGCGCCGTCGAGCAGAGTTTCAACATAACTTTTAATCGCCGTCAGGGGTGTGCGCAACTCGTGAGAGACATCGGCCACAAATTCTTGCTGGCGCCTGACAAGCTCTCTCTCCACAGTGACATCGTGGAACACCACCAGGGTTCCGTCCAGCCGCTCTTCTTTCTCCTTAAAGGGGGCCAGGGTTACCTTTAAGGTAACGGCCGGTTCTGTCCGGGCTATTTCCAGCATTAACGGGCTCCGCCTGCGCATGAACCGGCGCAGCGGCTCCGGCCCAAGCAGCTTTTTTAGAAAGGCGAAACCGGAACAGCCAGGCGCAGGGATGCTCTGTGACAACTTTGTTAACAGCTCCCGCGCCGCCGGGTTGATATGAATAAGGCGGCCTTTCCCATCAAGAGCGATGACTCCGTCGCTCATGTGGTTGATCATCGCTTCAACCTTGCTTTTTTCTGTAGAGATCTCTTTGATGGTCCGGTGCAACCGCTCTGCGAGGTAGTTAAAAGTTGAACCCAGGCGGCCAATCTCGTCAGCCGATTTTACTTTAATCTTCTGCGAGAAGTCCCCCCGCGCCATTAAGCCGGCCTGGCTGGTAACTTCCTGGATCGGCGCGGTAATCGTATTGGCCAGGACAATTCCCAGCAATATGCTAACAACCAGGGCAAATGCAGAGCCGCTGAGCAAAATTAACTTGATCTGGGTCAGAACTGCATCCACTTCATCGAGCGAGCTGCTCATATAAATGACCCCGTTTATTTTTCTCTGGTCTTTCAGGGGAAAGGCAAGATAATAGCGCCTCTCCCCGCCGGCCGGATCGTAGCGAATTGCCTCGCTCAGTTCTCCGGCCAGGCCCCTGGTGATTTCGTCCCGTATCAGGCGCCCTCCAACCATGGCCCGGCTGGTCGAAGCGCCGATGACATGTGCATAAGAGTCCAGGACTGCAATTTCCATCTCGCGCAGCCCGCTGAATTCCCGGACCAGGTGAGCCACATCCTCTTCGGATTCCTGGCCCTCCTTAAGCAAGGGCGCCAGGAAAGCGGCCAGCAGCCGGGCCTGGTATTCCAGGCCGCTTTTAAAGTTGCTAAGATAGTACTGCTCAAGAGACTGTACCAGGTAGACACTGGTCAGCTGCAGGGTAAAAAGCAGGAGAAGGGAGTAGACCAGGACAATCTTCCACTGCAGGCTTCTAAAGTTGCTCCTTCTGCCTGAAATAATAGCCCACACCCCTTTTGGTAAGAATATATTCCGGTTTGCCGGGATTCAACTCCAGCTTTTCCCTGAGGCGCCGTATGGTTACATCTACGGTTCTCTCGTCACCGAAATAGTCATAACCCCATACCTGGTTGAGGAGTTGCTGCCTGTTAAAAACATGACCCGGCCTCTGGATCAGGGTCGAGAGTAAGGAGAACTCCTTGGGAGTCAAATCCACGGGGCAGCCGCGCTTGAAAGCCTGCACCGCATTCAGATCTACAACCAGGTCCCCGCAGCGCAGCTGCTTTTTGCTTTCCAGGCCGGTAGAGCGTGTGCGCCTGAGAACGGCTTTTACCCGCGCCGAGACTTCCCGGGCGCTAAAAGGCTTGGTCACGTAGTCATCGGCGCCCAGCTCCAGGCCCAGCACCTTGTCAACCTCCGTATCCCGCGCCGTCAGCATAATGATAGGGATCTCTTTATGATGGACGCGGATTTCCCGGCAGACGGTAAACCCGTCTTTTTTCGGAAGCATAATATCAAGCAGAATCAGATCGGGTGGACCCTTCTGCAGGAGCTCCAGCGCCTCCTCGCCGTCGTAAGCGAGAAGCACTTCATATCCTTCTTTCTCCAGGTTATATTTCAGGATCTCTGCGATGGAGCGTTCATCGTCGACGACAAGTATTTTGGCGGACAAGCTATCGCTCCTTTAAATAATCTCAAATCACAATTTCGTTTTCCTCTAATTGATTCCCTGCTGGAACAAGTTTACTTCCCCCGGTTTCAAAACAAATAAAGAAAGGCCGCTCACAGAGCAGCCCCTGTAAATAGTCGCCCGGTTAAGGAAGTTACGGTTTAAAGAAGCCCAGAGGATTAACCGCAGGGTTCTTGGACCAGTAACCCCAGACACCCGAACCGTCGCAGCGGCGGATCTCAAAATGAAGGTGTACGCCGGTCCGGCCGAAGGTGCGGCCGGTATTGCCCATGAGCGCAATGGTCTGCCCCCGGGCGACCTTTGCTCCGGTAGAAACATAGTTTACGCTGTTGTGCGCATATACAGTATAGTAGCTTCCATGGTAGATAACGATGTAATTGCCCTGAGGATATTTTAACCCTGCTTCTACCACCACCCCGCTGTCTGCAGCCAGGATGGGCGTTCCCCTGCCCTTGGGGTGGTAAATGTCAACGCCCGTATGGCCCGGCCTTGAAGCGGTCCGATAACCAGAGGTGACGAACCCGCCCGTCACCGGCCAGAGAAAGCGCCCGCTGCCGATGGCGGGAGCCCGTGAGGTTCCCTTTTCGATAACCTGCGTAACCGGTTCTTGAAGGACCTTCTGGCTAACGATCTCCCGGGAAATTTCCTCGCCGTTTTCGCGGGTTACATGGTAGGTAACCTCTTTTTTTCCCGCTTTCCCGGGGATAAGCACATGACTCTGGGCATACCACATCTTGTCATTGTAAGTATAGCTGGTATCATACGGAATGGCCTCTACTGTTTTAACCTCTTCCACGGTTTGTACATGTATGGCCGGCAGAGCTTCATCCGTTTCCGGCAGCACTTTTTCACGCAGCGCTTCGCCGTGCCTGCTGGCCAGAAGCAGCCGGCTGTTCTCTGGATTGGCGCCGCAGAGCAAAAACTCGGCCGCTTCCTCCGCTGAGCAGACGGCTTCCGGAGGGACGCTGCATGGCATGCCCGCAATTTCCTCAACCAGCTTTACCTCGAGCAGCCTGACATTGCTCTCCTGCCTGGTGTAAGCATTGGTCAACAGGTTAATCACCGCGGGTATCTCTTCTTCAGATTTTAATGGAATAGCCGGGATCCAGTTCACTGTAAGCATTACCGCTTCAGTCTTAAGCGTGATTTGCTGGCGAAGAGCCTCCTTGACAGCAGGGGCATCCGCTTCGCCGTCGAAGCGATATTCGCGGTTCAATAAAATTTCCTGTTCCGGTTCTACGGACATTCCGTAAAGAGAGCTGCAGCGTTCGTTTAGCTCCGTCAAAAATTGCTCGATTTCCCCGGCGTCGCGAACCATGCCCACCTCGCGCCCTTCTACGCTGTTCACGTAAAAAAATTGCGAGAGGTAGAAATGCAACCCCAGCGAAGCACCGGCCAGAAAGGAAGCCAACGCCAGGTAGAGGGCCCAGTGCAGGGTTTTACCCTTTAGCCAAAGCAGCAGCTTTCTCAATTCGCTGTAATGGTAAGCTCGCCTCAGCTTTTTCCCCAGCACCGCCGGCCATTGCCGGATATTCGGAAATCTCATGCAAAACCTCCTTTAGGGCCAGGCAGGCCAAGCTGCCACCAGGTGAACTTTGTTAAGATAAAGTCATACCCTTAACAATTATTAAAATGTCTTAAGAACTTCGCCGGAAAATTGAAATTTCCTGCCCCTAAAGGAAAAAAAGATCCTCATTTTGTTATAATGAGCCGTTTTCGGTAAAACCCGCTCTGCCTGCCTATAATTACCTCTCATTCCATGTTTTATTCAACCAGCTGCTTCAACCGGCGCAGGATCTCCCGCGCGGCAATAACTCCCGAGACGGAGGCCTGGATTAATCCCCTGGTCACACCGGCACCGTCGCCAACGGCAAAAAGGTTTGCCAGGCCGGTCTCCAGGTGGCGGGTCAGGCGGAGCCGGAAAGAATAAAACTTTACCTCTACTCCGTAAAGCAAAGTATGGGGGGAGTTTACCCCGGGAGCCATTTTATCGAGCGCTTCCAGCATCTCCATGATGGAGAGGAGATGCCGGTAAGGCAGAACGAGGCTCAGGTCTCCGGGAGTGGCCTCTGCCAGGGTCGGCCGGACCAGGCCGCGGCGGATCCGCTCTGCCGTGGAGCGTCGGCCCATCTGGAGGTCGCCTAGGCGCTGCACAATAACCCCGTCGCCCAGCATATTAGCCAGGCTGGCGATATATTTGCCGTAACGTATCGGTTCATCAAAGGGTTCAGTAAAGGTCTTGCTTACCAGAAGGGCAAAGTTGGTGTTGGCGCTTCTCTTCTCCGCGTAGCTGTGCCCGTTAACCGTAACCAGGCCGCCGTTATTTTCAGTAACAACAATGCCGTAAGGGTTCATGCAGAAGGTGCGCACGCGGTCGTCAAAGGATCGGGAAAAGTAAATCAGCTTCGATTCGTAGACCTTGCTGGTGAGGTGCTCCAGCAGCACCGCTGGCACCTCCACTCGCAGCCCGATATCCACCGGATTGTTGGTGCCTTCAAGCCCCAGGCGCATCGCTTCTCCATGCATCCATTCCGCACCGGCCCTTCCGGGGCCGCAGACAACATAATCCGCTGCGATCTCCTCTCCTGAAGCAAGCTTTACGCCGGCTACCCTGCCGTTGGATAAAGCAATCTCCGCCACTTCGGTCCCGGTAGCAATCTCTACCTCCTTCTCCAGGCGGCGGTAAAGCTCCTCCAGGACCAGGTAGCAATTTTCCGTGCCCAGGTGCCTGATCCGGGCCGGGATCAAGTTCAAGCCCGCAGCGGCGGCAACCCGCTGCAGTTCATTTACTACCGCCCTGTCGGTGCCAAAAAGAATATCTTTGGCACCGGCCGAAAGATAAATCTCGTCTACATAATGGATCAATTGCTCCAGTGACGAAAGATCCAGGTATTCGTTTAAAAAGCCCCCAAATTCGGTTGAGAGAGTGAGCTTGCCGTCGCTGAAAGCGCCGGCACCGCCCCAACCGCAGGTAATGGCGCAGGGGTGGCAGCGCAGGCAGCGGCCGTATTCCCCCAGAGTGGCGCATCTTCGCTTGTCCAGAGCCGCTCCCTTGTCCAGCAGCAATACGCGGGCTTTACTATGCCGGCGCAGCTCCAGCGCAGCAAAGATACCCGCCGGGCCGGCACCGACAACTATAATGTCATAATGTCTCGTCCGGCTCACCCTTCCACCCCCGATGCAACTTCTTCGGCGCGGGCGATGTTGACAAACCTGTTGTAGCGGTCCTGGAAATCAAGCTCTATTGTCCCCACGGGGCCGTTGCGCTGCTTGGCCACAATTATCTCCGTAATAGTTCCCTTGTCCGTATCCTTGTTGTAATAGGATTCCCGGTAAATAAAGAGAACCATGTCCGCATTGGCTTCAATGCCCCCCGATTCCATGAGGTCGCTTAAAATGGGCCTCCGGTTCTCTCTTTTTTCAACGGCGCGGCTTAATTGTGAGAGGGCAATTACCGGTATGGAGAGTTCTTTCGCCAGCGCTTTCAGAGAGCGCGATATCTCTGAAAGCTCCTGCTGCCGGTTCTCCGCCCGGCTGAAACCGCGCATAAGTTGCAGGTAATCAACGAAAACTGCCTCCAGCCCCTTCTCCGACTTCAGCCGGCGGGCTTTGGCCCGCACCTCCATTACCGAAAGCGACGCGGAATCATCTATGTAGAGCGGAGATTCGCTCAAAGGTCCTACGGCACGGGTCAGCTTCTGCCACTCCTCCTGGGAGAGAAAGCCGCGGCGCAGCTTGTGCGCATCGATCTTCGCTTCTGCGCAGAGCATTCGCTGGGCAAGCTGATCGCGGGACATCTCCAGGCTGAAGAAAGCAACCGGTTTCTTCTCCTTGACGGCAATATGATGCGCCATGTTTAACGCCAGTGTGGTTTTCCCCATGCTGGGCCGGGCGGCTACGATGATCAGGTCCGAGGGCTGCAAGCCGGAGCAGATTGAATTGAGGTCGTTAAAACCGGTAGA
>JAAZHP010000013.1 GCA_012510625.1 Bacillota bacterium | reverse complement strand
CTACTCCCCCCTTTCCTAAAGGGGGGTCGGGGGGGATTTAAAGAAGCAGGTTTTTACTCCTGCCTGCATCTCCCCCGCAGAAGGCGTTTTGGCTCTAGCCGTAGGGGCGGGCTTCCACGCCCGCCCGCTAATGCTGGTTTGTGTCTTGTATATCTTAGATAAATAAAAGGGAGATGACAGAGATGACCGGCAGATGGAACAGCGCCCGGGGAACCAAAATATATGCCTTTCTTCTTTGCCTTGTGGTCATACTGGGAAGCGCAGCGGCAATGGCCCTTTTCAAGCAGCACTATGATCAGAAGATCGATACCTTGACCCGGCACATTGAAGCGCTGCAGGAACAGATCAACAGCGGCGGCAGCGGGGGCAAAACCGCTACCGTCTACAACCTGGCTAATACTGAGGGCCTCAGCGTGCCTGAAATAGCCGAGAAAGCAGGCGCCTCCGTAGTGGGCATCAAGATTACTGCCCAGGTTAAAGAGACGGGCTGGTTCGGGCCGCAAATCTACCAGCAGGTCAGCGAAGGATCGGGGATTATCTACAATGAAGAAGGATATATCATCACCAACTACCACGTAGTGGGCGGCTATGCCTCAAGCGAAAGCGGCCACATCGAGGTATACCTGGCCGATGGCCGCTCCGCCGCCGCAAAGTATATCGGTGGAGACCAGCAAAATGACCTGGCGGTGATCAAGATCGATCTTGACAACCTGCCCGTGGCGGAATTTGGTTCATCGAGCAACCTGCGCCCCGGTGAGTTCGCCATGGCCATTGGCAATCCCCTTGGAATGGACCTGGCCGGCTCTGTAACCGTCGGGGTAATCAGCGGCATTGAGCGCAAAGTGGAGGCGGAAAACGTCGCCGACAGCCTCATCCAGACCGATGCGGCGATCAATCCCGGCAACAGCGGCGGAGCCCTGGTCAACGGGCGGGGCGAGGTTATAGGCATTAACACCATTAAAATTGCCACCACGGAGGTCGAAGGGATTGGATTTGCCATACCCATCGACTATGCGCGCCCCATTGTCGACTCCATCATCGCCTACGGCTATGTCAAGGGGCGCCCCGCCATTGGTATTAGGGGCACCGATATCAATGAAATGACGGCCCGTTTCTACGACATTCCCCGGGGGGTTCTGATTACCGATGTGGTTGCCGGAAGCGCCGCCGCCAGGGCGGGCCTGCAGAAAAACGACATCATTACGGCCATTGACGGCAGCGAAGTGATCTCCATGAGCGCGCTTAAAAAGATCTTGAAGCAGCACCAGGCCGGAGACGAGATCACGATCACCTATTACCACTACCAGGATGGGCAAAGCAGAACCATAAAGCTGGTCCTTGACGAGCGCAGGTAAACCTGCCGCCGGCGTAAGCTTGTGCTGTTTAGTGGACTTAACTGTAGGGGGCTGTCCCAACAGGGCAGCCTTTTGCAATTTTTCGTGGTACAAAAATAATTAAAAATATGCTAGAATTGGAGTATGAACGAGAAAAAGGAAAAAAACAATGCAAATGAAAAGGTAAAAAGGGGAAAAGTCG
>JAAZHP010000146.1 GCA_012510625.1 Bacillota bacterium | reverse complement strand
GTCTCGCCGTTTTCGATGCGGCGCAGCCCTTCCTGCAGCAAGGGAACCATGCCCTGCTCGACTGCCTTTTCAAAGAGCTCGTCCGTCGAAGCCCTCTGCAATACCAGGCGGATCATTTCCCGATTCATCGGCAGCATCTCGTGGATGGCGAAGCGGCCGCGATAGCCGGTTTCATTGCAATGCCGGCAGCCTTTGCCACGGATCAGGGTATCCGGCGGCTCTTGGCCAAAGGCCTTTTGGAAAAGCGCCTGCTCCTGTACAGACAGCCGGTAGTGATCCCGGCATTCTTCGCAGATCCTGCGGACCAGCCGCTGGGCGACGACGCCGACCAGCGAGGAGGTAATCAGGTAGCTGTCCACTCCCATGTCGAGAAGCCTGGAAATCGTCGAGCAGGCGTCGTTGGTATGCAGCGTGCTCAAAACCAGGTGGCCGGTCAGGGCGGCCCGGGTAGCCATTTCGGCAGTTTCAAGGTCGCGGATCTCGCCGATCATGATCACGTTGGGATCCTGCCGCAGGATGCTGCGCAGGGCGTTGGCAAAGGTGAGGTTGATCCGCGGGTTAACCTGGACCTGGTTAATTCCGTCGAGCCGGTATTCAACCGGATCCTCTACGGTAATGATATTTTCTTCGGCCCGGTTAAGATAGTTCAACGCCGAGTAGAGGGTTGTGGTCTTGCCGCTGCCGGTAGGCCCGGTAACGAGAATCATTCCGGTATGGCTGAGCAGGAAATTAAGAAAAGTGCGGTAATTTTTTTCGGAGAAACCGAGCTTGTCCAGCGGCAGGATAACCTTCTCCCGATCCAGGATGCGGATAACCACCTTCTCGCCGTGAATGGTGGGCATGGTTGAAACGCGCATGTTTACATCTTTCAGCCCTACCTGGATGGTAATCCGGCCGTCCTGCGGCATGCGCCGCTCAGCAATATCGAGATTGGCCATGATCTTGATGCGCGATACAATAAGCGGCTGGGTGTCTTTTGGCGGGGTCATCATGTCATGCAATATCCCGTCAATACGCATGCGCACGCGGACACCCTTGTCCATCGGCTCAATATGTATATCGCTGGCTCCCTCACTGACCGCCTGGTGAATGAGCGAATTAACCACCCGGACAATGGGAGCCTCCTCCACCAGGGCCCGCAGCTGCTCGATCTCTTCATCGGTATGAGTCTCCGCCGCGAAATCTTCGCCAACTGTTTCAGCCAGGCTGAAAAGCTGATCGATCGTTTGGATAATAGAACTCTCTGAAGCGAGCACCGGCTCTACTTTCATGCCGGTGAGCATTTCCACATCGTCGATGGCAATAATATTCATCGGATCGGCCATCGCCAGTTTCAAATTATTTTCCTGCTTATCAATTGGTATGACCAGGTGGCGCTTGGCCAGGTACAAGGGAATGGAAGTGGCCACCTCAGGATTGATATTGTAGTTATAAAGGTTGACCCGGGGAAGTCCCAGCTGCTTTTCCAGTATTTCAACCAGCTCTTCCTCGGTAATCAAGCGTTTTTCGATCAGCAACTGACCGATACGCTTATGGGTGGAAACCTGTTCCGTCATCGTTTCCTGGAGCTGCTGTTCCGTTATCACGCCGGCTTCAACGAGAACATCGCCCAGCCGTTTTCTGGCAAAACTGCCCATCTTCTTCCCCCCCGGCGATCATG
>JAAZHP010000012.1 GCA_012510625.1 Bacillota bacterium | reverse complement strand
TGGCCGGGGTGCACCTCTTCGACCCCGAGAGCGGGGACTACAATCTCCCCTATATCCGGAAGCTTCTGCCCGGACGGGATCTCTGCCTGGTCAACCTGGCTTACCGGATGCAGGGCTGGATCGTGCCGCCGGGCAACCCCGACGGCGTCAAAGATATTGCCGGCATCGCCGCCGGGAAGCTGAGCTTTGTCAACCGCCAGAAAGGCGCCGGGACCCGCCTGCTTTTCGATTACCTGCTCGACCGTGCGGGACTGGACCCGGCAGAGATATACGGCTACGAGCGCGAGGAGCACACCCATCTCGGTGTAGCCGCCTCCGTTGCCGCCGGGTCGGCCCGGGTTGGCCTGGGCATACTGCCGGCGGCCCGCGCCTTCGGCCTTGACTTCGTCCCGCTGTGCGAAGAGCGCTATGACCTGCTCATGAGCGCCTCCTTTTACCGCTCCGCGGCCGGCGAAGTCCTCTTGAAGATAATTACCGATCCCGCCTTTCAAAAGAGAGTTGAGGCGCTGGGCGGATACAGCATGCGCGACGCCGGCAAATTAGTTAACTAGGTGCCAGGCACCGGGTTAACTAATTGCCGGGTTTTATAGAGAAATGCAATGGGAGAAGGAGAAAAACGTGGCTCTAATCGATCTTTACGGACGCAAACATGACTACCTGCGCATCTCGGTAACGGATCGCTGCAACCTGCGCTGCATCTACTGCATGGGCCCGGAGGGAGTGAAGCAGATCCCGCACCACCAGATCTTGACCTACGAGGAGATCCTCGAAGTGGTAAAAGCGGGCGCCGCCCTGGGCATCAGCAAGATCCGCCTGACCGGGGGCGAGCCGCTGGTGCGCAAAGGTATTCTCTTCCTGGTCAAAGAGATAGCACAGGTGCCGGGGATCACCTGCCTGGCCATGACCACAAACGGGATCCTGCTGCCCCAATTCGCCGCCCCACTTAAGGAAGCGGGACTGCAGCGGGTAAATATCAGCCTCGATTCTTTAAAGCCCGCCGTCTATCGCAAGATTACGCGCTGCGGCGAGCTGGCCCAGGCCCTGGCCGGGATCGAGGCCGCCCTGGAAGCCGGGTTGAATCCGGTAAAAATAAACATTGTCCTGATGAAAAGGATCAACCACCGGGAGGTTCCCGCCTTTTTGAAGCTGGCCCTAGAAAAGGAGCTGCACCTGCGCTTCATCGAGTATATGCCCATCGGCGCACAGGGGCTGGAGCACCATAAATATTACCTTCCGCTCAGCTACGTGAAGGAGCAGGCGGCCCGCATGGGACTGCCGCTTACGCCGGCAGAGCCGCCTCCGGGCGCGGGGCCTGCGGAGACCTTCAGCCTGCCCGGGGGCAAGGGCACCATCGGGTTGATCCACCCCATCAGCCGCCATTTCTGCGCTTCCTGCAACCGGCTGCGGCTTACCGCCGAAGGATACCTGAAAAGCTGCCTCTACTGGCAGGACGAGCGCTCGGTCCGCCCGGCCCTGGGAGACCCGGTAGCAATGCAGGAGCTGCTGCAAGACGTAGTCCGGTTAAAGCCGGAAAAACACCGCATGAGCCCGCAGCAGAAGCCCGGGCTGTTGAACCTGCAGGGGATGCGGGGAATGTCGAAAATTGGCGGATAAATATGATGCAAAGGGGGCTGCGGCATGCCGCCCGTGATTATCAACCTCGTTGCCGCCCAGTCGGGCACGGGTAAAACCACCCTCCTGGAAAAACTATTAGCGGAGCTGACCGCGCGGGAGCTGAAGGTGGCGGCGCTGAAAGGAGAGGTGCACCACTACAACCTCGATATACCGGGCAAGGATACCTGGCGCTTTGCCCAGGCCGGGGCTGCCGTGGTGGGGATGACCACCCCGGAAAAATACATTCTTATCGGCAGCGCTCCCGGCACCGGCGGCACCGCCGCCGCCGTGTCAAAGCTGCAGGAATTCGATTTTATATTCATCGAGGGAGGCAAGAACAGCCCCTATCCGAAGATCGAGGTGGTCCGCAGCGCAGTAAACCGGCAGCCGCTGCTTCCCGAAGGGGTCATCGCTGTAGCCAGCGACCTGGCCGATCTGCCGCTGCCGCCGGAGCTGACCCTTTTCCGGCTCGACGACGCCGCCGGGCTGGCCCGCTTTATCTGTGACCGCTTTCTCCCGCCGGCCGGGAAAGAGCCGGAGCTGACCCATTTCGACCAGTCCGGGCGGCCGCGGATGGTCGATGTCTCGGATAAAGAGATCAGCCGCCGGGAAGCCTATGCCGCGGGAGAAATTACTATGGCTCCCGCCACCCTGGCCAGGATTAAGGCGGGCACGGTGGAGAAAGGCGATGTCCTCGCCGTGGCCCAGGTGGCGGCAATTATGGCCGTAAAAGAGACCGGCCGGCTCATCCCCATGGCCCACCCGCTGAACATCTCCGGGGTGGACGTGGATTTTAACTTGAACGAGGCCGAAAGCAAGATCGAGATCGGGGTGAGGGTTAAGCTCACCGGCCAGACCGGGGTGGAAATGGAGGCGCTCACCGGGGTCAGCGCCGCGGCCCTGACCATCTACGATATGTGCAAAGCCATTGACAAGAACATGGTGATCCAGAATATCAGGCTGCTGGAAAAGAAAGGGGGGCGTTCCGGCCACTACCGCCGGAAAGAAAGAAATGGGTGAAATTATCGCTGTCTGCGTTAGCGCCAAGAGAGGCGAGAGGAAAAAAGATGTGGGTGAAGGGCTCCTGATTAAGGGTGAGGGGCTGGAAGGAGACGGCCACGCCGGCTTCGCCCACCGCCAGGTAAGCCTCCTGGCCATGGAGAGCATCGAGAAGATGCGCGCGAAGGGGCTGCAGGTAGGCCCCGGCGATTTCGCCGAAAACCTGACCACACGCAACATCGAGCTCGTTTCTCTCCCCATCGGCACCCGCCTGCAGGCCGGGCCGGAGGCGATCCTGAGAGTGACCCAGATCGGCAAGGAGTGCCACGACCGCTGCGCCATCTATGCCCTGGCCGGCGACTGCGTCATGCCGCGCGAAGGCATCTTTACCGAGGTACTGAAAGGCGGCAGGATTAAGTCTGGTGACAGCCTGCAGCCGCGTCCCAGCTACCGCTTTGCCGTAGTCACCGTCAGCGACAAGGGCGCCGCCGGGCAGCGCGAGGACAGAAGCGGCCCCCTGCTCGGCGAGCTGCTGCTGCCCTGGGGCGACATTGAGCGCAGCGTGCTCCTGCCCGATGAGAAAGCCGCGCTTGTCAAGGAGCTAAAGCGCCTGGTCGAAGAGGGCATGGACGCCATCTTCACCTCGGGCGGCACGGGGCTCTCGCCTCGCGACATTACCCCCGAGGCCACCCTCGAGGTGATCGAAAAGCCGGTGCCGGGCATCGCCGAGGCCATGCGCCGCGAAAGCTACGCCGCCACCCCGCGGGCCATGCTCTCGCGCGCCGCAGCCGGCATCAGCGGGAAGACACTCATCGTCAACCTGCCCGGCAGCCCCAAAGCGGTGCGTGAATGCTTCTCCGTGCTGGAACCGGTGCTCGACCACGCCCTGGAGACGCTCACCGGACGCGGCGGCGAATGCGGCACCGCCTAATGCTCACAAGTTTACGACTCCCCCCTTTTGCAAAAGGGGGGCTGGGGGGGATTGAAAAATCTTGACTACGGCTGCCGCAGGGATAATAAAATCCCCCTAAATCCCCCTTTAGAAAAGGGGGACTTTTAGCTTGCAGCTCTATACAAAACCTTGTTCTTATAAAATGAAGACACCCTCCTTAAAAAGAAGAGCTTTCTCGAACGATTTATAGGAACTCCTCATTAGGTTGCAGCCCGGTATGGAGATCCTTCGCTTCGCTCACGATGACATAATAGGTAACCCCGGCAATGAACAGCCCCAAATCTCTCACCACCCAACATCCCACCTCTCACCTCTCAATTGGCGGGCTTCCCCACCCGCCCTTACACCCAAGGATTGGTTCTCCTTCCGGGATGCAGGGGCCGGGCATGTCCTCCAGGAAGTAAGAAGCAAGAAAAATAGAGTCAAGGAATTGCCTGGCTATGTGCTTTACAGGCTAGAGACGCCGGTTCAGTTGTAAGGGCGGGGCACGCCCCGCCCGCCCGCATATCCCCCTTTGGGCGAGCACGGCTTATTACTCTCTAAACTCCTCCCTTTGAAAAAGGACTCAAATAAACTCCCTCCTTTGTCAAAGGGGGGCCGGGGGGGATTTAATAAATCCCATTAGCCCCGTCAGGAATTGGCGGGACACGGGAAAGCAAAATGGAGACTTAATGCTTTATAGATTAGGCAGCCGGTTCATCAATTACCTCTCTCCGCCGCCAAGGTTGTTGATTACAAAATGGCCGTATTTTGTATAGCTCTTTCCCTTGTCTTTTAGCATTGGCGGTGCCCAAACATCATCGTACCAGCAGGCTACCCATCCAATATTTCTCTCTTCCAGGTAATTCAGCAGGGGCTTTCCATATGATTCTTCGTCTCCAACAAGGTATAACTGATCAGCAGCCTCTCCGTTTTTGTCCAGGAAGCCCCACTCGGTAATCAGCACCGGGTATCTCTCTGAAATATCTCCAAAGTAATCGCCCCACAGGTTTTTGTCATGCGCCGGGTAGATATGTGAAGCATATACAATATTTGCTTCATCAACAGGCCTGTCTTTTACCCAGGACAAGTCCCTGGCATATTCAATGCCTCCAACTATGATAATCTGGTTTGCATTTTGACTTCTTATGATTTTCACCAATTCTTCTGCATTTATGGCCCACGTTTCTGCAGTGATCATGGCCGGTTCATTAAATATTTCAAAAATAACATTGGTAGTATCCCGAAAATAGGCGGCAGTTTGTTTCCAAAACTGCTTGGAGAAGGCTTTAGGTTCAATATCCAGGTCAGGCATTTCGCGGCCCCTACCGCTTTCGATACTGCCAATATAATGCCAATTGATTATGACATACATGCCCAATTCCCCGGCCCAGGATACAACCGGGTCCAGGTACCGCCACAGGTAATCTTCGTCATGATAAAAATTTTCCGGATGAACCGGTATCCTGACCACGTTTGCCCCTGTATTTTTAATCTCTTGGAGAAGTCTTCGGTGGAATCTGTTTCTGCTGTGCAGTACCGCGGGATCGGGAGGCATTAAGCCTTTCAAGATAACAACCCGCCCGGAGGGATCTACTATTTTATTATTCTCCACGGATAATAAAGGCGGGAATTCTTCAATATTTTTGTGACTAAAAGATTCTTTTCGTTTTACAGGCAATAAAATCTTCCCGCTTTCGGAAAAGTACGCGAAAAGGTTTAGCGCTATAAAAAGCAAAAGCAATGAACCGAGGGTAATCAACGATATTTTGATTATTTTTCTCAATATCATTGCATTACTCCTTTTATTGGCATTTCCTTGGTTCCCCTAAACGCTCTCATCCAGTCACAATAACTGTTAAGGCGCGACCTCCACCCAGAGGGGCCCGATGTAGCTGTGCCGCCCGTTTTCGGAAACGACGCGCACGATATAGAAGTCTTTCCCTCCCGTGTGCAGCGCCGCCGGGTCGACGGGGTTGTCGCTGTACTCGTTGATGTAGTAAGCCCCCTCCCGGTAGACGCAGTTTTCCCGCCCGTAGGAAGTCCCGGTTACCGGCCCGGTGTCGGTAAAGCGAACGGCGGCCAAGGGCTTGTCCACGGGGAGGGAGGCCAGCAGGGTCCCGTTTTTATGGATCTCCACCGTCGCCTTCCAGTCAGGCTGCCGGAATTCAGTTACGGGCGCAGTGAGGGCGCCGTCCTGGGCCAGAATCACTTCAATCTGCCGCGGCGTCTCCCGCCCCTCTACACGGAGGGTCGAGTCTCCCCCGACGGATGTGCCGTTAATAGTGAAAAAAATGAGGGGGCGGCCGTGATCGGAGACGGCGTATAGGCGGCGGTTTTCCAGGGCGGAGAAGATCTCGCGGCGGCTAAGCCCAGCCGCATAAACGGCGGTTAGCCCGCCCGGAAAGGGCTTGTCGAACCGCGTCCACCAGAAGGTAAAAGGCCGCTGGTGCCCGACCCAGGCCCCGGTATGAGCGAGGTCATGGCCGGGGTGGCCGTCATGCGAGTCGCTGGAGGCGTAAAGCGAAAGCTGCAGCCCCATCTGCAGGGCGCCGGTGATGGAGCAGCCCCTGGTTCCCGGCGGAGGAGGAAAGGTGGAACCGCGATAGCTCAAGGGGTGGCCGGGCTCGTAGAGGTTGTCGCCGTGCGTGCTCGTTACCTCGGCGATTTTGACATAGCGGGGGTTATAGTAGCTCCAGTCCTGCATGAAGCGCTCCACGACGGTGTGATGGGGCAGGGCCAGGGCGCGGGAGCCGGTGGAGGCCGTAAAATCGTCCAGCAGCTCCCAGAGCTCGAAGGGAGTGGGCAGGGCGGCCCCCAGGCCTATGTAGGGCGCGTATACGGGAGGATCTTCCGGAAGCCGGTCGCCGTCGAAGATGCAGGTGTAGTGCCCGCTGTTATGGTTGGTATATTCCATGCCCAGGAGGGTAACAAATTCGCCCGGCCGGTAGGCCCGGTTTGTCTCCTCGATGTAGCGCTCCAGCCCGTTCCGGCCCAGCTGGATGATCTCCCCGTGCTCGGTGAGGGAATAGAAGTCGAGAGCGGCCACGTGCCGGGCGTAGAAGAACTGGTGCGCAGGCGTGCCGCTGCCGTCGGAGTAGATGCCGTGGGTATGGATATCTCCCCAGTAGATGCGCTCCGTTCCGGCGGCTACGAGAATGGGGTTGCTGTAGTAGCTGCGGCCAGTCTCCGAATCGGACACCTTTATGTAGTGAACTCCAGGGGTATCGATTCTCGCCCGGAAGGCGCGGCGGCCGTTGTCCTTGCCGTTGTCAAGCAGGTAGGCCGCATCCGAGGGGCGGCCGGAGCCGGTAAAGCTGTACTCGGCGGGCAGGGTTGCTTCCACCAGGTAAAGGGGTTCCCCGCCGGGAAAGCGGTAAGATTCAAGCGAAAAGCTGACCTTGCCCCCGTAAAGGGCACTGATCCGCTCGAAGCGATCCCAGCACTGCACCTGGAACTCGAACTCATCGCCCGGGGCTACGGTTGAAGGGGCCTGGACCCAGAGCACCGCCGGCAGGTTGTCGAAGATCACCGCCGGGTTCACGTTGACGGAAATCCAGAGAGCTACGGGGATGAGAAAGAGCAGTATGGAAGCGAGCCGCCGCCGCAAGGTCGGCCGGCACGGGCGGTAAAGCTTTTCTTTTAACCCGGCTGTGAACACCCGGTAGGCCTTGACGCGTCCCAGCGCCAGGTGAAGGAGCAGGAACAGGAAGTAAAGCCCAAGCGTGACGGCAACAACGAGGGCGGCGAGAAAAAGGGGATAAATGCCGGTGATTTCATCGAAGCCGCGCAGCGGTCCGTTCGAAGCCAGGGCGGCAGCCAGGGCCAGCGCGTATCCGCCCCCGCGCCATGCACCCCTGGAGCCAAAAAAGAAGAACCCCCCGATGAGGATGGCGATCCAGCTGAAAAAGAAGGTCACGGCGGCAGCCGCCCCGGCTGCAAAGAGAAGCGCCTTTAGCAGGTACAAGGCAATTGCCTTAAAGGACAGCCATCGTGCATCTTTTCCCCGCATTGCGAACCCCCAGATCGCAAATGGTATTTATAAATTTCGCTAAAATCTCCCTAAATCCCCCTTTGGAAAAGTGGGACTTTGGGTTGCTCCAGCCAGACCTTGTAATATAAAAGAAATCCCTCGCTTACAAGAAAACCCGTCGAACGTTTCTCTTTTGAGCAGTCGGAACAAAGGGCTTAAAACTGAAGTTTCCTCTCGCCGCCTGGCAGCTCCGATGGAATTGGCCTGCTTAAGACAACCACCATCTCTTGTAAAAGTTGGTACGCTGCACTATACTATTTGCAAGGCAGCTACACATGCGCTAAGGTGAAGTCCCTTATGAAACAAATTCGTTCATTCATCATTATTATAGCGCTGTTCCTGTATACCGCCGGCTGCAGCCCGGGAACAATTCCGGATCAGGAGCTGCAAACCCCGGCAGCGGAGCAGAGATACTCAATCCATCAAGAACTGGCGGATTTGATTGCCGCCAAAAAGGAAAGAGCATCCGCCCGGCCTACCGGCCTGGAAGAGAAGCCCATAAAAGAAGAGACCCCCAATAAAGAGGAAAATAGCAAACCTGAACCCGCCGGCGCTCCCCAGAAAGAAACGGCGGTACAGCCGGAACCCCAGCCCCAGCCCAAGCCCCAACCTGAAAAAGAAGAAAAACCTCCGGAAAAGCCGGAACCTGCACCACAGCCGGCCTGTTTCGAAGAAGAGGAAACCTTGCTTATCCAGCTGGCCAATGAGGCCAGGGCCGCTGAGGGCAGAAATCTGCTGGCGGTTGATCCCACCCTGTGCGCCGCCGCCAGGGCCAAAAGCCAGGACATGGCCGATCACAATTCTTTCGGTCATGCCACCCCTACATATCCTGATTTTAAGCAATTCTTGAAAGACTTTAAGATCGTCTACCGCTGGGCCGGAGAAAACATCGCCTACAGCAAACCCAACCTTATCCCGGAAGCCATTCATAACGGATGGCTTAACTCCGAGGGCCACAGAAATAACATGCTCAGCGAAGCGGCCACCCACATCGGTGTGGGCATCGCCAGGGCGGAAGACGGTTCTTATTACTACACGCAGCTCCTGGTTGGACGCTGAGCGCCGTCCTGCAAGGTGGATCATTCGAGGAATGTACCGATTAGTTGGTTATTGTATTTTTGATCCGGCAGCAACAGTTAGAAGAAGATAAATACAGCGGATTGTCCGGCCGCTCTTCAGCAGTTCAGGCAGCTCAGTCCAGTGCAGGTTCCACGTTTTAAGATTCTCCGGTTACGGCCAGGTGAACCAGCCTGCTTCTTCCTTCCAGTAGAATCTCTTCCATGATCTTTCCCGCATCGTCTTTCTGCCTCTCTTTTATGGACTGGAACAGTTTTTTGTGGGAGGACAGAGATTTATCTATGTAATCTCCGGATTTAAAGTAGATCCCGATGAGGTTTAGACAAGCCGGTTCGAAGGATTTGAAAATCATGGCATAAACCACGTTGCCCGAGGCAATGGTAATGCGATGGTGAAAGTTATAGTTGAATTTCACGTGGGCCTCAATATCCCTGTTTTTCTCAGCTTTCTTGATCAGGGTTTCCATAATCCGCAGGTCTTCATCGGTTCTGTTCTCCGCGGCGAGCCTGGCGCTTTCCACCTCGATGAGCAGCCTTGTATCCATCATGCTGTTAAAAAGCCTGGGGCTTAATTTCCCCTCGTTATAGCTCATTATGGAAGCCAGAATGGCGGGGGTCCCCTCATTCTTATAATCCTGGACGATGGTTCCCCTTCTGGGGATAATCCTGACAAAACCTTTTGAAGCCAGCTCCAGTATGCCGGAATTGACAATGCTCCGGCTAACTCCCATTAAGGAGGCCAGCTCGCGCTCAGGAGGCAGCCTCTCTCCGGGCTTTAGCTGCCCGGATATTATCTTGGCTTCGATTTCTTTAACAAATAGCTCCTTCAAGCTTTCGGCTTTTAGTTTCGCAAAGCCGCTGCTCATCTTCTTAACCCCCAGACCTGCCTACCATTTGCTTGTTATATTATAGAATAGATGCTTGGTAATTCAAAGCAACCTGGCCGGGACAGCCGTATGTGTTACTTGTGTTACTCTGGCTTGCTTTCTTGTCATGCTGAGGGCGCAGCCCGAAGGCTTGTCCTGAGGGAGTAGCCCGAAGGAACTCTGTTGCTTCTGTTGTTAATTGCCGTAAGCCTGTTTTAGAGATCCTTCGCTTCGCTCAGAATGACACATAAAAGGTGCTCAGGATGACATGGAGAGGCGGGGTTCCATCCTCCACATACATTATTCTAAACGACTTTTGGGACAGCTCCCTACACCCCAACCGCACAAGGAGGGGCTGTCCTTTGAGACAGCCCCTTTTTAGGCCATCATGCATAGAAAATGGGCAAGCCGTCTTAGTGGACCTTCCGCCTAGGGACCACAATTTCCAGGTTCTCCAGGGGGAAGGAGACGCAGGGGTGGATATAGCCGAACTTCTTGTCGGCCTGCCGCCGCCCGTCGACATCCCCGGGGATGAAAACATCTCCTTTAATCAGCAGGGAGCGGCACACGCCGCAGGAACCGCTTCGGCAAGTAGCAGGAGGGCACAGCCCCGCTCTTTCCAGGGCCACCAGCAGCGATTCCCCGGCCGAAGCTTCAATCTCAACTTGGCGCCCGCCCATGTGCACCAGCATTCGGAAAGTCTTGCCAGCGGCTTCTGCGGGATAGCCGCTTAAGCTGCGAACATCCTTAATCTCTCCAAAAACTTCTCTCCTGATGTATTTCCTACTGATCTCCAGCTTCCCAAGTTCTTGGTTGAGGTGATCATACATGGCCTGGGGACCGCAGATAAAAATGGAGCAGTCCTGGAGATCCACGTATTTCTTCAGCAAATCCACGGTGATAAAGCCATGTTCAAAGTCTTCCACCCTTTCTTCGGCCAGCACGTGGATTACTTTAATCCTGCCGCCGGAAGAAGCCTTCAGTTCAGCAAGTTCGTCATAAAAAATGATTTCTTCTTTTTTGTTGCTGCCGTAAAATATGGTCAGGTTAATATCCAGATCTTTTTCCTGGATGCTTTTAGCCATGGATCTGAAGGGCGTGATGCCGCTCCCGCCGGCGATCCCCACAATGTGCTTGCGATCGCGCAAATTGTCATAGTAGAATTGCCCTTCCGGGCCGCCGGAGACCACTTCGCTTCCCACGGTCCAGTTGTTCCAGATGTGGTTGGAGATAAAGCCGCCCTGGTCTCTTTTAACGGTGATTTCGTAAAATCCCGCCAGCGCCTCCCGGGGCGACGAGGAGATGGAATAGGGCCGGGTTACGGTTGCTCCTTCCACTTCGAAGGTAAAGCTGAGGTACTGCCCGGGGCGAAAGTAAGCCAGTTCATCGGTCATTTTCTCTTTATTGGGCAGCAGCTTGTATGTTCTAACATCGCCTGTTTCATCCCGTACTTCCCCTACAATTAAATGCTGGACAGATGGATGGAGTTTGCAAGCGAGGGCATTTACGGGCTGAAGACTGTCAATAACCGTGGCCGGAGCTTTTTGAATACGCTTTTTCCTGCCGGGCACCAGGTTCTTGAAAGCCAGCAGGTCCAAAATCCCCAAGGGCTTTATTTTAATATTAATTTTATCCCCGGTCATCTTACTTCCCCTCCATTATATCCTTGTATGTTAATAGGGCCGCGGTTTCACCCGACTGAAGCGTGCTGGAGTAGCCGTGACACCTGAAGGCAAAACCTCCGGCAAACTCAAGACCCTTAATGTATTTTTCATCATTCATGGTCATCATCCGCGGCAGAACTGAATCCCAGACAACAGGCTCGTAGCCGTAGACGCCGCCGTTAAAAGCTCCGGTATAGTGAGCAAAGGTGGCCGGAGTGGCTACTTCAATCTCTTCAATGCTGTCCCGCAAATTGACATTTACAGCTTTTTCAAACTCGTCAATCAAATCTTCGGCTATCTTATTCTTAACCTTGAAATAGTCCTCCGGCGGGACATTGCTCCAGCAATCTCCGCTGAAAAGGGTGGTGAGGTAGACGATGCTGGTTCCTTCCGGAGAGCAGTCGGGGACGGCATTGTTCAGGCATACCGTAGCCTGGCCCACCGGCCTTTCCAGCCTGTGAAAGGCATCGTAGATGTCATTGGTATCGGGGGTGCTGTAAACAAAATAGCTGTATTCATTCAGGCCCAGCTCTTGAGGGCTTTTATCCAGACCCAGGTATACAACAAAAGCGGAGAAGCTAACCTTTCTGGCGTTGCAGGTTTTCCAGGCCAGCTCCGGCACCTCTGTCCGGGGATGGATCAGCCGGCTGTAAACCGTATGTGGAGAAGTGTTGGCTATGACGTGATTGGTCTTGATAATGTCCCCGTGGGCAGTTTCCACTCCCACCACCCGGCCGTCTTCTACCAGTATTTTTTCCACCCTGGTGTTGTAAAGTATATCGCCGCCCAGCTCCCGGATCTTCATATCCAGCGCCGCAGTAAACTCGTGGGAGCGGTGCCGGGGAACGAATGCCTGCTTGGTTATGTAGCGGTAAAACATGGCCGCAAAAATGCTGAAGCTTACATCTCTAACCCCCACGCCCAGGTAGCACCAGTAGGCGGTAATGATCTTCTGGGCCCGGTAGGGCATTTTTACGGCATCCAGCACATCCTGGAGAGTATATGAGGCCGTTTTGAGAAAGTTGCCGTAAGTGCTGGTGAGAACTTTCTTATCGGGGTTGCCTCTAGATTGCCCCAGGTAGGTGAAGGCGTTTACCACCTCTTCGCATAACCTGATAAACTTGTAAACAGATTCCCTGGAGCCCGGCACATACTCTTCCATCTTGGCGATATACTCTTCTTCACCGAAAGGCATGGTTGCATCCAGCCGGCCACCCTTTTCATGGGGGATAATCAACCTGTATGCCTCCGGCACCGCCATCCATTCAGTATCAATACCGATCTTGTCTTCCAGAAGTATGCGCACATTCCCCTTGTCGTGGGGCGGACCAAAATCTGAAACCTCATGCAGCGAAGGTTCGAACTCAAACCTTCCCCTGACGAAGCTGGAAGCAAACCCGCCCGGCAGATTGTGCTGCTCCAGCAAAAGGGTCTTACACCCTTTTGCCGCAAGGGTGGCCGCAGCGGTCAATCCCCCGTTGCCGGCACCCACCACCACAGCATCATAAGAATCACTGAAACCGCCTTTGGACATGCTCTCCCTCCTGAAATATTTTGTGGTCCAACCACCAACCAGTTAAATTATACTTTTACCCGCAATCTTTGTCAATTGCCGGGTGCGGGGACAGGGACCCGGAGTATCAACCGGGGACAAGAGGGAAATCTTGATTGGATACAAGGCAAATTCTCCGAAGCCCCGGCGAGTTGCTCTTTTAACCCATCCTCATTATGCTATAATGAGATGATCAGCAAAATATACCATTTTATCCGGGAGGCGGCAATTGATGAAGATCTGCCGAAGCGATCGCCTGTTTCATTACCTGCTCGGCAGCGAGGAAAATCTTCCCCTGATAGTGGAGCGCGGTATTCTGCCCCTCAGCGCATTCCCCGAAAGCGAAGCCTGGCGCCGCCTCGAAGAATCCCTGCCGGGTTTCTATCAGGCAATTTACGAGGCCATCGGCAAGCCTGTGCTCAAGCGGCCCTACACCAACTCCGGGGTTTTTCTCACCCCCATCGACTTCCGGTTGATGACCGGTTCACCTCTCTCCAGGCACACCCGCATTACCATACCGCTGGAGGCGGTAGACCCAGACTATTCCACGCTGACCTACGTGCTCAACGACGAGCGCGTCGTTCTACCGCTCTCCGTTGAAAACCTGGAACAGGCGGCTTTACTCTGGCCGGAGCAGAGGGTGCGTGAGTGGTTTGGCAAAAATCCGAATATGATCTTCTTCTACGTGCCCCAGGTGGCCGTGTACCGGGAGGGCGGCATTTCCATCTGCCCCGAATGGATTGAAAAATAATACAAAACGGCACACCTGCATTCCTGAACACTTCTGGGAACAGCATGGTTTCCGTACCTTTAACGTCGTCAACCTTTTTTCACAGGCGCCGTTTTCGTAACCCCGCTTGCTGAGTGTTGGATTCTGAATACTCACAACCTGCTCAATGCAGGGTCACCATAATATTTTGTAAACCGGCAGGACTTATTAATGCATTTACAGAATAAACGAGTAAGATTTAAAATTCTATCTTCTATTAGGGGGTTTAAAAATGAAACTTAAGGGCGTGGGAAAAGTACTGCTTGCCATCTGGTTGATTGCAGCGGGCTTGCTACCAATTTTAAGCATTAGCTTCCCCCATCAAGGATTAATTCTTAACATACTGGCCGTGGTTGCGGGAATCTTCCTGCTGCTGGATAAATAACCGGCACTGTATCTACGCATTCAACAAGGGCGCAGCACGCTGCGCCCTTGTTTTTGATGCCGGAAGGCGGCCATGAAAACTGGTCGAACAGGGGATCAACTTTCCCTGTTTTGACATTACAAACCTGCTTTGACTTTTCTTGAGGAGGTGGGACTCCATGCCGGAGGTAAATCTGGCCGGACGCTGCGGCCTCTACTGCGGCGCCTGCAATATTTACCGCGCCCAGCGGGACGACGCCTCCTGGCGCCGGCGGCTGGCCAGCCGGTTCAAGTGTGAAGAGGAACAGGTATGCTGCAACGGCTGCCGTGCCCTGACCGGCGACTGCTGGGGGTACAACTGCAAGATCGTCATCTGCCTGGAAGAAAAAGGTTTTGACTCATGTTACCTCTGCCCGGAGCATTCCGGGAACTGCGAGAAATTCGGCAAGCTGGCCGCAGGCTACTTGAATGACGGCGTGGATATCAGGCGCAACCTCGCAGAGAGGGCCGCCGCGGGGTTGGAGGCCTGGCTGGAACGGGCGGCGGAAGAGTATACCTGCCGCAGCTGCGGCGGGCCTTTAACGGTTGGGCGGACCCAGTGCCATCATTGCGGCGCGCCGCGCCGTTAAAATTGAAGAATCTAGAGGGCATTCGTTAGGATATAAGTCGCATTCCGGGCAAACCAGGCCGCACACGCTTAAGCCCATCGCTCTTAGCTCCTTTCAAAACAGATATATACTATATTTTCTTTGTAAAGGGGTTGCCTCCTGCTGCAGATACCAGTTATCCCGGTTGAATGGAAACGGTTTTTCGAGCTAAGATGAACAAGGGACGGGGAGACGATTCCCCGTCCCCTATTTGCCCGATACGGTTACCCCGGAAGCGGAGATCCAGGGCAGGATGGCATTCCCGAAGTTGATCCGCTCGCGTGAGACTGCGGTAATGTTCATCAGCAATTCGGCAAAGTTGCCCGAGATCATGGACTCGCTCAAGGGGTATTTGATCTCCCCGCCTTCGATGAGGTAGCTGTTTTTGGCCACGCCCGCAAAATCGCCGTTCTCGCTGGGCTCTCCCCCCGAGAACCTGGCCAGTAGAATCCCCTTTTCCACGGATCTGACCATATCGCTAAAGTCGGTCTCGCCCGGATCCACCACATAAGCGCCCCCGTCATTTGCCGCCCGGGGCCGGCCGGTTTTCCGGGAACCGTAAAGGCTCAGCAGAAAAGATTTCAGGACGCCCTTTTCTACAATGGTGCTGTTCCGGGCGGCGTAGCCGTCCGCGGTGACGAAATAGCCGTCGCATATTTCATTGTCCAGGGGGCGCGAATGCAGGCTGAAGAGCGGCGCGGCCACCTGCCTGTTTAGCTTGTCCCGGTAGATGCTGGTTCCGGAGATAAACGGCCCGTCACTGATGGCGCCGGTAAGAAAGCCGATCAGATCTTCGAGGCAGTCGGGAGTGATGATTACCTCTCCGGTAAACTTACCCTGCAGGGGATGGGTGGTAATCTGCTCTGTTGATTGCCGCAGCAGGGTATCCAGGGAGCCGCAGTCGAGCAACTCCTGCTCCAGGTCTTTGAGCGAGAAGCCGGTAATGTTGAACGAGGAGATCCGCTCCCCTTCCCTGGAGCAGAAGAAGACCAAGCAGCGGTAGATGCCCTTGCTGGTTACAAAATCGACCCCGTTGGAGTTGAGAAAATATTTCTTCGTCCTGGTGAAATCAAGAATGGCCTGCCGTATCACAACGCGGGGGTACCTGGCCCCAACCTCGCGCAGCAGCTCCTTCATGCGGGAGTACATTTTATCCAGGTCCGGGCGGCTGCCACCGGACGAAAATTCAGCCGGGGGCTGAGCCTCGGCAATATCATGGGCCTCGTCGGGAGCGGCAGCGGTGGCAATAGCGAGGACATCGGCGGCGGCCTGGCGCAGCGCAGAGCGGTCGGTCCTGTTAACGGCAGTCGAGCCTTTCTTCTGATCCTTAATTGCCACAAGATTAACACTGGCATCAAAGATGGTTCTCAGGAGGCTTGGCTCTCCCAGGTCCACATTCAACTCCTGTTTATCGATCAGCGTAAGGGAGCACGCGGCCTTTCCGGCCCCGGCCTTGAGCAGTTCATTCAGGCCGTCCCTGGCGATCTCTCTTAGATTATCCATGTTTACCTACCTCCCACGTTAAGCTGGCATTTAATTGCCGGTCCACCCATGCCCACGGGGATCGGCTGTTTCTTGCCGCACATACCGCCGCTCATCCAGCTCATCTCGCCGGAGACCATGGAGACGGTTTTTAAAACATCGAAGGCCACCCCCGAGATAGTGGTATCCTTGATCGCCCGGCCGATTTTGCCCTTTTTAATCTCATAGCCCAGGACAATCCCAAACATAAATTCGCTGGTCGAATCGGCCTGGCCGTTGCCCGGCCTGATGAGGTAGTAACCGTCGTCAACGGAAGCGATCATAGCTTCAAGAGTAGATGTGCCCGGGAGTATGACCGTATTGCGCATCCGGATGAGGGGCTCATCGGAGTATGCATAAGCGCGGGCATTGCCCGCAGGCGCAACGCGGTAATGATTGGCGCTCTCCTTGTTATGCAGGAAACTTTTTAGGACACCCTCTTTAATGAGCACGGCATCTTTCGCCGCGGTGCCCTCGTCGTCCACGTACACGGGAACGGGGCAGGTCTCGCCCTGGTATGAGTTTGCGAAATCGATCATGGTGATCAGGGGACTGGCCACCTCCCGGCCAATTTTATCCCCGGCCACGGAGCCGCTCATGACGATGTCCGCCTCCACGGTATGGCCAATGGCCTCGTGGGCCAGGATACCAGCCAGGTCAGCGTCGAGAACGCATGTTTTCAGCCCGGCATCGGCGAAGACCCCTTCACTTTTCTTGATCAGGTGGTGATACTGCCGGGCAACCTCCTCGAAAAGATCTCCGGGCGCGGAAAATTGATCTTCAAACTGCCCCAGCCCGCCATAAACATCGAACAGCTCCACCGGGGAGCCGTTTTTTATTACAGAGAGCTGGATGTAAATGAAGCTCCTGGGGATCATGGAATGAGAGTAGGATCCGTCCGAAGTCAGCAGCCTTTTCTCCATGTCGAGGCAGCGCAGTGAGAGCGTCCGCCCCGCCAGCTGCGGGTAGCTGGAGGCGATATGATCATCGAGCTCCCGGATAAACTCAACCAGATCCTTTTGGCTTAACCTGGGCCTGGATGTGGAAAAGTCATTCTCTGATGAGGCCGGGACCGCAGGCAGCGGGTCCTTTTCTTTCTGTTCTTTTGAATCGAGGAAGAGCGCATTGTCCGTGGCCGCCCGGATTACCGTTTTAACGTTTTCTTCAGAGATCCCGGGATGCGAAGCGAAGCCCCAGGAACCGTTGCGGCAGACCCGCGCCGATATACCGCCGGTTGAGGAGCGTAAATTCAGCGTGTTGTTGCCCTTGACAAAAGTAATATTTACAGACCGGTTCTCCTGGACTCTCAACTCGGTATAGGCGGTAAATAGCCCTTTGTAGTCATGGAGATTCAGGGTAAGCAAATAGATCCCTCCTTGCATGTAATGGGGAACAGTTGGCCCGGCAAAATGACAAACCGGTTCCTTATTGCAGCTAACATACCATATTATAGTATCTGGAAACGGCCAGGTCAATGAATCCTTCGAGCCGCTGCGTTATTCAAATGGGAAGTTCTTAAAACCATTTCCAAAGGGGACCGGCATAAATTGCGCACAGCAGGGCATAGCTAAATTTGCAATTATTTATCCATATGAATAGCTCATTAACATGGTTATTTACGAAGTAGGCCACAACAGAGACACCACGATAAACCGGTGAGAGCCGTGCCGGCTTGAAGGGGGTGAAAAGTGATGCCACATCAACAGCTCGGGGTTCACGAGAAAGTCGAGTTGCACGAGCTGCTGACCATGAAAACGGTTTGTGCAGGAAAGTACATGGCCATGAAGGAGATGGTCACCGACCCGCAGCTACTTTCCTTGCTGGAGCAGGATGTCAATAAGTCCAGGGAGCATATACGGGAGTTGCAGAATATTATTACCGGCGGATCTGCCGGCTTCCAGTAAAAATCTAAAGGGGGTTTTTTATCTTGGTACAAAATCTGACCGAGAAGATTAGCGACCAGGTTATCGTCGCCGATTTGCTTCTTGCCGCCAAAAACGGTGTGCGAACCTACGCCTACGCCATAACAGAGGCGCATTCACCGGCAGTGCGCAGTGTTTTGAAGCGGCATCTCGATGATGCAATCAGTTTCCACCAGCAGGTAGCCGACTATATGACCAACAAGGGGATGTATTATCCCCACGATCTGGAAAAACAGATCCAGACCGACCTGGCTAATGCGCAGTCGGTTTCCGGGGCGGCCTTTAACACCTGATTGCCTGCAACAAACCTGATCATGGAGGGAAGCCGATGTTTAAATTTGACCGCAACCTGCTCCAGCCGGTGAAGGTGGAGAGGCCCAACCCCACCTACGCCGCCATGCTGGTTGAACAGCTGGGCGGCCCCCAGGGAGAGTTGAAGGCGGCAATGCAGTACATTTCGCAGAGCTTTCGGATTAAGGATCCCGAAATCAAAGACCTGTTCATGGATATCGCTGCGGAGGAACTCAGTCACATGGAGATGGTGTCCACAGCAGTAAACCTGCTTAACGGTCATGATGTTGATTCCACCGCAGTGGAAAGCGGCACCATTGAGCACCAGGTCCTCACCGGGCTGGCTCCGTACCTGGCCAACGCTTCCGGTTTCCCCTGGACAGCCGCTTATGTAAATGTTACCGGGGACCTGCCTGCGGACTTGCTTTCCAATATTGCCGCGGAGCAGCGGGCCAAGGTAGTCTACGAGTATCTGCATCGCCAGATCGCGGATAAGCATATTCGCGAGATGATCGACTTTCTCCTGAACCGCGAAGAGGCCCACAATACCCTCTTCCGCCAGGCTTTGCAAAAGGTCCAGGGGACCGGCTCTACCCGCGACTGGGGTGTTGACGAAAATGCCCGTCTTTACTTTGACCTATCCAATATAGGCGGGCGGCAGTTTTCTCTTGAACAGCCCCAACCGCCTTCCTTCAAGCAGCCGGCGCAGCCGGCCCCATCTTAAGCGCCCGGGAAGCAAGCGGGCCGGGCATGCCCGGCCCCTACATCCCCTCGGGGGGATGGGTCCCAGCATGCGGGCGGGCGTGGAAGCCCGCCCCTACGCATATTGGAGGTCGGAAGTCGGAGGTCAGAGGTCGGACAGAAAATGGCCAGGCCAGAATACTTCAGATCAGGCATGCCTGGGATTTGCTTCCTGGAGAAAGCCCTTAGCAGTAAATCCCCCCCTACCCCCCTTTTTCAAAGGGGGGAGAAAGCATTGGAGGTCGGAAGTCGGAGGTCAGAACCTTTGTTGTCATTGGGCGGCAGGACGGTTTGGATATCCTTCGCCGCGCCCAAGATGACATGGTAATGAAGCGAGGTTAGCACCCCTCTGACTCAGTCGGCATCATGCAAGTGGTGCTTTAGGTGATGGATGATCATTTGCCATCCTTCCACGGCATCGGGCTTGTTGGTCATGGTGAAGCCGTGCCGCGAGTCTTCAAAGCGCTTGTGAGTAACGTCTACTCCCGCCTGGAGCAGCTTGTCCCTGAAATCCTCAGCTTCCTGGCACAGCGAGTCCTGGCTTGCGGTGAGGATGAGGGTGGGCGGGAATGTTTTCAACTGCTCCAGGAATGCGTAAATGGGCGAGACCAGGGGGTTTTTCCTCTCCTCTTTCTCAATGCAGTAGCTGGCGTCGAAAATGCGGCATAGCCTCGGATGAAGGTAAGAGCCCTTGGGCCTCGGCTTGAGGTAGGGATCGGTGTAGAGATCCAGGGGAGGATAATCCAGGATAATGCAATTAATGCCCAGCTCTTTCCTTTCAACGTCCTTGAGACAGATGGCTGCGCTCAAGTTGCCTCCGGCGCTATGTCCGCCCACGGCAATCCTCTCCGGGTCGATGCCCAGCTCCTCGGCGTGCTCCTTTGCATACTTTACCACGGCGTAGCATTCCTCCAGGGCTTTTGGAAAAGGCGCTTCCGGTGCAAGGCTGTAGTCAACGTTGAGGATTTTCACATTGGCTTTGATGGCCACTTTCATCAAGTGGGGATCGTCCATCTCCGCTCTGCCGAGAACAAAGCCGCCCCCGTGCATGTTGACGAAGAGGGGAAGCTTTTCCGGCCTCTCCAGGCCGTAGGCAAGGACGCGCACCCTTCCCGCAGACGTTTCCAGGTAGAGCTCCTTGCCTGCCTTCTTCTTCCAAAAGAAGACGGCCATACCCAGGTTCGCCAGCGGCCTAAAAAATCTCACCCTCCTTATTAGCTGCTCCCTGGTATAATTTTTTTCCGGCGGCACCCTGCGCATGAAATACAGCCCTCCCTTTTTTTATTTTTCATGGTCCCAGTCCTGGAGGACTCGAGGAAAAAGACGTGAATTTCATCCATCAGCTCCCGGTTGACCTCCTGGGCCAGAGATCGGTCTAGCTTCGAGAAAAATTCCTGCTTCACCGCGTAGGGGATGTCATGGTCATGGCTCGCTGACGCTTTCCCTGATGCTTTATCATATTGCCCCCTCCAACTCTAAAACCTGCTTCAGTGCCAAGCATTTTGCAGTCTCCGAGTGCAGGCACACCGTTGGCGGTTATTGGTCCGGATCGGCCAGGCCCTCGTCTAATTCTTTTCTACCCTATGTGGAAATATCCTCCATAACCTGTAGTAATTTTGCTTCAACGTATTTAAAAATCCCCCCCCCCTTACGACTGGGCGAGTGGATGGGGCCTTTAAGGGCGGGGGTGGAAGCCCGCCCTTACGTTTAATGCCAAGGTTGAAGGAATGCAGCAAGGGCAATCACGATGGAAAAGATGAAGAAAAAACAATCTTACTCTACTTTTTTAGAGCAGTGGTCCGGGAAAGAGCGCGGTCGCTAATGCAGCTATTCTTTGAGGGCGCTGAGGATGGAGCGGAGCCGTTCGCGGTAGCCTGCGTTTTCAATTACCGTGCCGGTAATGACGATATCTGCTCCAGCCTGGCGGACCCGGCGGGCATCAACCGCCGTGCGGATGCCGCCCCCGACGATGAGGGGAATGGAGATCTCGCGCTTCACCGCGCGAATCATCCCGGCAGGAATAGGCTGTGCCGCCCCGTTGCCTGCTTCGAGGTAAACGTAATCCATGCCCATGAATTCGGCGGTGAGAGCGTAGCCGATGGCTTGCCAGAAGTTGTCGCGGCTAACCAGTTCCGCTTCGCCGAGCTCGCCGATCTTCATTCCCGGTTCCACAAGAATGTAGCCGACGGAAATCGTCTCCATACCGAGTCTCTTTAAGATCAAGGCAATTCCGGCATGGGACTTGCTGATGAACCCGGCGTTGCGTGAATTAAGCATGCTTAAAAAAAGGAGAGCATCGAGATTAAAACTTATCGATTCAGCTCCCGCCGGTAAAAAAATAACCGGAATAGTAGCTTTTTCCTTGATCGCTTCCACTGTTTCCATGAGAGTGCGCTGGCTGGCAGACGTGGAGCTGCCAATGAGCACAAGATCGCTGCCCACTTCTTGCGCAGTCTGGGCCAGGCGGCCGGCTGCTTCCGGCAGCTGCCGGGAGGGGTCTATGAGGGTTATATGGACCGCTCCCTGGCTTAATTTATTTTTTAAATATTCTTTAACTTTCATTTCAATCAAACCTTGCTAGAAAAAAGGTTTCCTCGCTTTAAGGTCATTATAGTTCAGAAGGGCCCTTTTGACAACAGCTAAGTATTTCCACTTTATTGCCTTCAGGCTTCCACCAGGATGGCGGTGCCGGGGCGCTCCTGGCAGAAGGCATTCCGTTTCGCCCGGGAAACGGGTGAAAATAGGCCTTTTATTCCTTCCATAATAATATTCTCAGGGTTCCCGGTTTATGTTTTGACGCAGCGCTCGGCGAAGAGAATCCGGATCGGGATTAAAAATACTCTTTACCAGGCCTGTCCTGACAAAAATAAAGGAGATCTCCTTGACGGGGCGGCCCGTAATTTCGGCCATGGCGGCGGCATAAACGCAGCCCTGGTACTTGTAATCCGTCCAGCGCCGCTCCAGTTCAGCTTCCCCGCCCGCATCGGTCTTATAGTCAACAATGACCAGTTCTTCTCCTTCCTGGAATAGCAGGTCGACAACGCCTTCGACCAGGAGAGATTCAAATTTGTAGCTGAAGGGGAGTTCTTTGAAAAGCCGCCCGGCGCGGCGGGCTCTAAGTAAAAGCGGATGCTCCAGGGTTTTTTGAACCAGCCGGATCAGCTCATCGCTGTTTTCCAGCCCCCAGTAGTCCGCTGCCCGGGAAGCCTCTGCAGCCAGCCGTTCGGGCAGGGGCCGGCGCAGGTCGAGCCGCTCCATGACCCGGTGAAATGCGGAGCCAAAGGCGGTCCCGTCACCGGTTAAAGTTGATGCCGGGTCAGTGAGAGAGAAAGGCTGCTCCACTTGCGGGGCGGGTTCCCCGGCCAATCCGGCCAGGGCACCGGCGCTAATATAAGGGCCCGGCACGGCGGCAGCGGCGATAGCCTTCTTCAGATCTTCATCCCAGCGGCGGCGGCGCGCTATCAGATGGTCCAGGAGGGCGCTCTCGTCCCTGTCCGGCGGTGCGCCGGCAAAGGCGCCGGCTTCATCATCCGGCAAGGGCCCGGCCGGACCGGCCTGGAAAGAAAAGCTGCCGGACCAAAGGCCCGCCGCTCCTTCTTCCGCCTGTTCCAGGTAGGCCCAGAATCCGGCGGCGCCGCTCTTATAAAAGCGCGGCAGCACCAGGTAGTCGCGGGCCCGGGTGGCGGCGACATAGAAAAGACGGATTCGCTCCGCTTCCAGGCGCAGCTCCTCCTGATGCTCCGCCTCCTCCACGCCGGCGCTGGCCAGATCGCCCAACTTAAGGTAATAGCTGTCCCGGCTCCGGTCGGCCATGAAGGAGCTCCCCCCCTTCTTCTGGCCGCCCAAATTTACCAGGCAGACGAGGGGAAATTCCAAGCCCTTGGACTTGTGGATGGTCAGGAGCTGGACCGATTCGCTGCCGGGATCGTAGATCAGTGACTCGGCCTCTTCGCGTTCTTGCTCGGCAATTCGATCCAGCCGGCTGATATAGCCCTTCAGGGTGAGGGGGCGCTCCATCTCCAGGCCGCGGATCATCTGCAGCGCCTTGCGCAGGTTGCCGGCCGTCTGGCGGCCGTGCGGCTCCAGGGAAGCTCTCTGCCAAAACCAGGTTTCTTCCAGGAGCTCCTCCACCAGCACAGCGATGGGAACCTTCTGCTGCCGCTCATGCGCCCGGCGGAGCAGTTCGAAAGCCCGCTGCAGGCGGGGGAAATCCGCCCCGGCATCGGCAAAGTAGCTCAGCTTCCCGCCGCTTTCCACATACTGAAAGAGCATCTCGTCGGGGATGGCCCCGGCCCAGTAGCGCAGCACCGCCACCAGGGCCAGCTGGTCATAGGGGTTGCTTACGGCGGCAAGCAGGTTCTTAAGAAAAACAATCTCTTCGCGCAGGTAGAATTGACGCCCTCCTTCCAGCCGGTAGGGGATCTTCCGGCGGCGCAAGGCCTCTTCAAAATGGTATAAGCCTGTGGTAGTGGGGAAAAGAAGGGCGATATCGCCGTATCTCAGCTCGCGTGATCCCCCGTCCCCTGCCGGAACGGTCCATTTGCCGGCGGCGCTCTCAATAAATTCCGCTACCGCCGCCGCCTCGGCGGCCCGTATTTCATCAGCCTTCGCTTCATCAAGAGAATCGGCCGGGTTCAGTAAAACAACAGGGGGCCGGCGGTAGGGGGGGCGGAAAGCGCTGAGCGGCTGGTAAGCAGGTTGGTAATTGCCCTGGGGTTTGATCAAAATGTTGAAGGTGCGGTTGACCCAATCGATCAGTCCCGGCAGGGTGCGGAAATTCTGCTTAATGGAGAGGGCCTGGCCATATTTAAGCAGCTTTTCCCGGGCGGCCTGGTATATTTCAATGTCAGCCCGCCGGAAGCGGTAAATCGACTGCTTCGGGTCTCCAACCAGAAAAAGCTTTCCTTCAGCAAGTTCGGCTTCCTGCCAGCTGGCGGCGCGAGGCTCCTTTTCCGCCAGGAGAAAAAGAAGATCTACCTGCAGGGGATCGGTGTCCTGGAACTCATCCACCAGCAGATAGCGGAAGCGCTTCTGGAAATAGCCGCGCACCTCCTTGCAATCGCGGAGGAGATCGCGGGCCCTGATCAGCAGGTCCTGGAAATCGAGGACACCGGTTTCCGCCTTGGCCTGCTCCACTGCAGCAAGGTAGCCGCCGCACCAGTTAGCCAGCGCGGCGGTAAGCTCTCCTCGCAGGGAAAGGCGCGCCGCCTCCTGTGCCTGCCGCAGTTCGCCGCAGATCTCTTTCTGACGCTTGCAGTGCTCTTGCGGCTGCCAGTTTTTCTGGTTGCCGCGGGCGGCAACGGCGGGGAAGCTCTTCAGAAAGAAGCGCTCCTTCTCCAGGCGATCGCTGATGTGGAGAAACCTCTCCGCGGCGGCAATGAGCTCAAGAATGTGCCGGTAGCCCTTGTCGTCATGCTGCCGGCAGGAGGAAAGCAGCGCCTTCAGCTCGGGCAGACTCTCCTGGAGAAGATCGTGAAATGCCGGCAGCAAGTCAGGCGGCGAGGGAGTGCTCCCCTCCGCTACCAGGTCCCGCTGGTGATAAAGAATCCTGCCCAGCTCTTTTATCTTTTTTGGGGCTATGCCGAACGTTAAAGCCCGCTTCAGCACCTCGGTTTCGGCGGCCAGCTCTGCGGAAAACCAGTTTTCCCAGACTTGCTCCAGGAGGTCGTCCATATCCCCCGGCTCGTAGATTTCAAAATGCGGATCCACGGCCGCCTCCACCGGACGCTCGCGCAGCAGCTGCCCCGCAAAAGAGTGAATTGTGGTGATCGGCGCGGTCTCGATCGCCTCCAGGGCCTCCCAGATCCGGACCGCCTCTTCTCCCGCCGCACCGGCGATGCGCTTCTCCAGCTCATCGCGCAGGCGGGCCTTCAGCTCGGCGGCGGCCTTTTCCGTAAAGGTGATCGCCACGATTTCCTCCAGCCGGGCGGCGCCCTGGATAATGATATTCAGCAGCCGCCGGATCAGCAGGGTGGTCTTCCCGGTGCCCGCTCCCGCCTCCACCCAGTAGTTGCAGTTGAGATCGCTCTCCGCCAGGCTGCGCTCGCGGGCATCAACCAGAGGTTTGCCACTAGGCCGGTTCATAAAATCACACCTGCCTTGCGTTTAAGGCTCAAGTTTTCTCCTCCTTCAATTTCTGAAAAGCAGCCAGGGCGGGATCCCCGGCTTTCCGGCGGAAAGTCCGCTCTATCCCGGGGCCGCAAAGGTCGCGGTAATCACAGAAGCGGCAGCTCGGGCCGGGATAGGGGAAAAAGCGGCCGGCGGCAATACCCTCGTAAAGAGCTGCCAGCGTCTCCTGCAGGAGCCGCTCCTTCTCCGGCCACGAACTCCCCGAAAAAAGCACCGTTTTTACCCCTGCGGGAGAAAGATGGTAGGCATAAGCCTCTACTTCCTCCAGCCGGGGCAGGTTGAAAATTACGGCGGCGGCAAGCAGATAAACCGGCAGCTGGAGGGCTTCTCCCCCGGCCAGGCTCTCATTTTTAATCCGCTTCCGGCCTGTTTTGTAGTCGATGACCCGGATCCGGCTGCCGCTGCGATCAACCCGGTCGATCCGCCCCTGGAAAGAGAGCTTCTCTCCCGAGGGCAGGCTTAAGGTCACCTGCTCCTCCGAACCGTTAAAGCCGAAAGCAAGTTCAAATTCTACCGGTGTAAATCCCGCGGCAGTTTCAATTTCCCAGTCCAGCAAAGCCTGCAGCATCTCCAGGAGAGTGCGCTGCTGCAGCTGCCTGAGCAGGGGATAGGGCGGCAGCTCCTCCGGCGGAAGAGCCTCCAGCTCCTCTGCGGCGGCCTGCTCCAGAAGGCTCCGGCATTCACTGGGGTGGCGCTCCACGGGGAACAGTCCTTCTGCTGCCGCGCGCCGGTAAAATTGCTCCAGAATGCGGTGAACGAGGAGACCGCGCTGCAGGGGCGCCATCTCCAGCAGCTCTTCCGGCTCTTCCAGCGGCGCCAGCTTAAGGAGCCGCTTTAGAAAATAGCTTAAGGGACAGCGGGCGTAATCTTCCAGGGCGGTGGCCGAAAAGCGGCCTCCCGAGCCGCCTAGGCGCGCGGCAAGAAGCAGCCGCGCGGCGCCCTGCGGCGTAAAGAGGCCGTCGAAGGGAGTCAGCCGGCGGCTGCGCCTCGCCAGGTCCGCTTCAAGAAGCAGGGCCAGCTCCGGGGATAGGCGGCTGTAATATTGGACCGGCTGCAGCGGCGCCGGTAAATTAGAGCAGCAGGCCAGGTCGTACTCGGCTGCGGTAATGGGATCGGCCACTGTTTCCTCCTGAACAGCGGAGGGAATATAGCGGTAGCCCGGCAAGAGTGAAAGCTGCTCGTATCCCGGCCGGCTGCCGAGCAGCGCCTCGCCGCAGCGGGAAAGAAAAAATGAAGGCAGCTGCTCCCTGCTGCCGGCAGCGGAGGTGCGCGGCCAGGTCAATACCGCCTTCCGGAGAGCGCCACCGAGGGCTAATGCAAAGCGCAGCGCCTCTATCTCGATCTGGCGCCGCCGCAGCGGCAGCGCCCCCTCCAGGGCCAGGCGCTCCGTTTCGGGCAGCAGGGGATCGGTATGGACCGGTGCAGGAATGATCTTTTCTGCCAGGCCGGGAATGAAGAGAGCGGTGAAGCATAAACCGGCGGCGGAACTTAGCGGCATCAGGTTGACCCCCTCCTGCTGAAAACGTCCCGCGGGAAGGGTTGTGGCCTGCATGGCCGACTGGAGCAGATGGAGAGCAATGTTGAGCTCAAATTCCCCGCCGCAATTATCGAGCTGAGAAAGGCCCTTTAAAAAGCGGCACAGGGCCTCCCGCTCGTCCCCCGGGTAAAAAAAGTTAACCGCGAATTCTTCGGCCAGGTTGCTCAAGCCGGTCCAGGAGTGGCAGCTTTCGAAGCGCTCCAGCGCACCGAAAAGCTTTTCCAGGAAAGCAAGCAGCATCTCCACCGCCTGAAGGCGGCTGCGCGCTCTATCCGCCGCTTTTTCCTCCTCCGCCGTGGAGTCATCATCATCTTTCTCCCGGGGCTGGGCCAGGATCTGCCGGCGGTAGCGCTCAAGCGCTTCCCGCCACTGCCGGCGCCCCTTGATCACCCCCGCCTGCACGGTCAGAAAATCCCAGAAGGAGGGGCTGACCGGCGCTTCCGCTTCGAGAAGGCGGCGGTAATCAAAAGGGGCATAAGTTAAAAGTTCCATCACTTTCAGGCGGGAATAGTCACTGCCAATTAATTGGAGCAGCAGCAGAAAGGAGCGGCCGGTCCTGGTATTGGCCAGGGGCTCTCCCCCGGCTATGAAAGAGGGAATCCCGGCGGCGTCCAGCCTTTCCCTTATGAGACGGCCGTAGGCACGGTTGGGAAGCAGCACGGCCATTTCGCCAAAGCGCACCCCGGCGCGGGCCAGGCGGATAATTTCCCGGGTAATCTCTTCCGCCTCCCGGATTTCGTCCGGCGCGCAGATAAATTCAAGGCTGGCATCCCCGCCGGCCTGCACCCCGGAATCTTCGGGAGGAAATTGATAGAGGCTGCCCTGCAGACGCGCCAGGTTGCCACGTGAATGCGGGGGCGGGGAAAGGCGCTCTATAAGAAAATCCTGTTCCTCATACCACTGCAGCGTTTCTTTCACCGGGGCTAGAGAAGCGGCCGTCTCCTGCCAGTACACGGAAATCTTCGCCCGGGCAGCCAGGGAAGCCAGCAGCTCTCTCTCGAGGGCAGACAAGATATAGATGCCGTAGAGCGCCAGGAAAAAGGGTTCCGCCGGCTTTGCTTTCGCCGCGGCGGCAAAAGCCTCCTCACGGCAGGCAAAGGGGCGTCGCAGCTCCCGGTAGCGGTCATAGAGGCGCTGCAGCTCTTCAATGCGGTCAGGGTCGCCTCCGGGAGGATGGGGAAGCTGCTTTAAACCCGCTTCCTCGAGTTCTTGAAAGGTCCGGCGTAGCGCCTTTCGAAAACCGGGCCGCCCGGCGACCGGGCCAAAATAGCCCCCGGCAGCCTCGCGGGCGGTCAGCGCCGCCAGCCACTCTTCGCCATAGGGAGGCATGGTTTTGCGGGAAGCATACTCCGGCGTCTCCCCGGCAAGCTCAGCGGCCAGGCCGGACAGGGTCATAAAGCGCACCCGGCAGTAACTGCGGCAGCGGCCCAGCGCCCGCCTTAAGTAAACCCCGGCCAGGTTGTTCTCCACCAACACGATGACGGGGTAGAAAGGGTCATCCCTCTTGGCCGCTGCAATATCGCCGCAGAGCTTCTTCTCCAGTTCCTGCAGATGTCCAAGGTATAGCTTGCACATGGCTACATATTCTACCAGGAGCGGATTTAATCCTGCATTATTTGGAGGTTGGATGTCGGAAGCCGGAGGTCGGAGGAAATTAAATCCCCCCCGGCCCCCCTTTTGCAAGGGGGAGTTTTTCGAATCTTTCCCAGACGTGGGAGTATTGAAAGCTATTTGGGATAAAGGGAAGGCGTGGAAGCCCGCCCCTACAGAAAACCATGGGCCGGAAGAATAGAACACGAAATTGATCTCAATCCTAGACATCGGTCTTACAGGTTAAAGTTACGATTACAGATGTGGGGCCGGGCATGCCCGGCCTTTATCCCGTATTTTTGATATGTTGGTGCCAGAATTGTAGGGGCGGGGTTCCATCCCCGCCCGCAGCAATTAAGCCCCAGAAGAGTTGTAATGGCGAGGCATGTTTCGCCCGCTGATGAGGCACAAGCGTTTGCGTTGTTCTAAAGCGCGGAACTTGTATTGCTTTAACGGTACGCTCTCGGGCGGCTCATGAGCCGCCCCTACAACTACGCGTGCTAATTTGTGTATTGTTTTCCGTATGCTTTCGGGCAGCCCCAGCTGTTATATTCTCTTGTACTTTCTGCCAAATTTTCCTACAATAAACTCCTTGAATGCGCCGGGATTGTCTATATCTTTTTTCCTCACCAAGGAAGCCTGGTTCAGGTTTAGATAAAAAATGAAATAATCTTTGCTTTCCATTAACGCATAAAACTGGCCGTACTCCAGCTCGCCCGTTGACTTAAGAGCCTGATTATCAATAACAATCCTATCGTCATAAAATTTTAGTGTATTGACGCTGTCAAAGGTGCCGGTTTTATCTGTCTTTACGCGCTGTGCAGTCTTTATTTCAACTTTAAATACTACAACAGCTAAGGCCAGGGCAAGCAATGCCATCCAGCTTACCAGGAACCTGGTTAAATTAAAATTACCGCCATCGAAGCTAATTATAGCGCTTCCAAGTAAAGAGATTAAGCCCAGGAAGGGAATCATGGCTTTATTCCTTCTAAAGGCGGAGATGTATAAAAATTTCCTATAGTCTTCCTTTGACATAGTTGTATTGATTATGATTTTAGGCTGCTCCATATTATTCCTCCCCCCCCTAATCAATCAGAACAGCTTCCCGCACAATTTTCTAACTGCGTCTGTATAACATAAAAAACCGCCAAAGGTATTCAACCAATGGCGGTTTAGTTGACTCGCAAAATAACTTCTTGAAAACAATTTTTAACGCTTGGAGAATTGCGGCGCCCGGCGGGCTTTCTTTAAACCGTATTTTTTCCGCTCTTTCATCCGGGAGTCGCGGGTGAGGTAGCCGCTTCGCTTAAGCACGGAACGATATTCGGGTTCAAGCTGAACCAGCGCGCGGGCAATGCCGTGGCGAATGGCTCCAGCCTGCCCGGAAAAGCCGCCTCCGTGCACCCTGGCAATGACATCATAGCGGTCGAGAGTTTCAGTAGCCACCAGCGGCTGGCGTACTATCAACTTAAGGGTTTCCAGACCGAAATATTTATCCAGGTCCTTTCCGTTTATGGTGATCTGTCCGCTGCCGGGAATTAAGCGAACCCGCGCAACCGACTCTTTACGCCTACCGGTAGCCATGGCTTGAAGTTCACTCAACAGCTGGGCCTCCTTCCTCGTTCACTTCCGGCCCTTCTTCCCAGACCAGGGGCTTCTGCGCCTCATGTGGGTGCTGATCGTCACGGTAAACCCGCAGCTTCTTCAACATTGCCCTCCCCAGGCGATTGTGCGGCAGCATCCCCTGCACGGCAAGATATACTACCCGCTCGGGATTTTTACGCATCATCGTGGCGCAATCGGTCATCTTCAAACCGCCGGGATAGCCGGAATGGCGATAATAAATTTTCTGCTCCAGTTTTTTTCCAGTCAAAACAACCTTGGCCGCATTCAGCACAATGACGTGGTCTCCGGTATCAATATGGGGGGTATAAATTGCTTTATGTTTTCCCTTCAGCAGCCGGGCTACTTCTGTAGCTACCCGTCCCAGTGGACGGCCGGCAGCATCAATAATGTACCAGCGACGCTTGATTTCGTGGGGTTTGGCCATGTAGGTGCTTTGCATTGCTTCTTCCCCCTTATACTCCTTTCGGCACAAAGTAAATGATAATATACCCGCTTGCCGCTGTCAAGCTATATAAGAAAAATTTGTGATCGGACAGTGATATTGCCACCCTGAAAGAGGGCAACCGGTTATTATCCTTCCCTGTCTGGAGATCCTTCGCTTCGCTCAG
>JAAZHP010000145.1 GCA_012510625.1 Bacillota bacterium | reverse complement strand
TCCTGCCGCTATATCGGCTGCTCGCAGCTGGACGTCTGGCCTACTGACATCCCCATGACCACCATTCATACCGAGGCCATCCGCGCCTGGGTGCGTCACAGCCGCAAGCCCTTCGGCATGGGCTGCTACGGCTTTCTGCCCACCCTGGACATGATGCGCATGACCGCCCTGGTAGCGGGGGGCAAGGAAGAGCTGCGCCGCCGGCCCCGCTTCTTCAGCATCTGCTCGGTGGTCAGCCCGCTGCAAATGAGCCAGATGCAGATAGAAGGGCTGCTCATATGCGCCGAGTACGGCCAGCCGCTGGCCATGTCGCCCGAAGCCATCGCCGGAGCCACTGCACCGGTGAGCCTGGCCGGACTGCTGGTGCAGGAAAACGCGGCCATCCTGGCGCATATCGCCCTGGCCCAGATCTACCGGCCCGGCACGCCGGTTCTTTACGGGACAGTGTCCACCATTGCCAACATGCGCCTGGGCACGGTGGCCCTGGGAGCGGTGGAAACCGGATTGATCAGCGCCGCCTCGGCCCAGCTGGCCCGCTACTACGGGCTGCCGGTTCGCTGCGTCGGCGCAACCACTGAAGCAAAAATAGAAGATATCCAGGCCGGACTGGAACGCTCAGCCACTCTGCTGCAGGCGGCCCTGTCCGGGGCAGACTTCATCACCTGCGCCGGGACCCTTGACAGCACCATGCTGGAAAGTGAACCGCTGGTGCTGCTGGACGACGAATGGTGCGGCGCGGCTTTGCGGGTGGCCCGGGGCATCGATGTGCACCCGGAAACACTGGCCATGGATTTAATTAAAAAGATAGGTTTTTCCGGCAACTACCTGGCCGAGGCGCACACGGCAAAGCATTTCCGGACCGAACATTATATCCCCAACCTTCTGCCGCGGGAGCCCTATGACACCTGGGTCAAGGAAGGATCGCAGACAGCCCTGGAGCGGGCCCGGGAAAAAACAAGGGAAATTCTGGAGACACACCGCCCCAGGACCCTGGATCCGGCGCTGGAACGAGAGCTGGAGGAATATCACCGCATGGTTGCCGCCCGGCCCCTGGAAGAATTCTATGCTTACGAAGCCGATGAAAAGCAGGATTTTTCAGCATTGTAGCTGCTGCAAGGCGGACGGACTTTAGCGCTTGAGGCAGTGTATATAAGCAAAATATTTTAGCAGGGGAAGGGGAAAGGATTTGAATCAGCAAACATCGCCGGAAACAAGACGTTTCTCAACGGGGTGGAAGTTGCTTTTTAGCTGCGGGGACCTGTCGGTAAGCGTGCCCTCAGCCATCTTCATGTTCTTTCAGCTCTATTTCATGACCGATGTGGCCGGCTTAAGGCCGGATTACGCCGCCTGGGCCATAGCCGTGGGGCGCGTCTGGGATGCGATCAACGACCCCTGGTTCGGCATTATTATCGATCGCATCCGCTCCCCCTTCGACAGGAGACGCCTGGTCCTGCTCTACGGGGCAGTGCCTTTGGGGATCAGCTTTGCCTTGATGTGGCTGGTCCCGCCCTTTTCGCAACTGGGTTTGGCCGTTTACTACTGCCTCGTTTATATCATCTTTAACAGCGCTTTTACTTTTGTCTGCACCGGCTTCTATGCCATAGTGCCGGAATTGACCAGTGATTACGAAGAGCGCATCTCCATTAACGGCTACCTGATGGCCTATTCCATTGCCGGGT
>JAAZHP010000144.1 GCA_012510625.1 Bacillota bacterium | reverse complement strand
TTGGTCCCGTTCAGGATATAGCCGCCTCCCGGCGCGCGCCGTGCGGACATGCGCAGGGCGGCGGCATCGGAGCCTGCATCCGCCTCGGTAAGCGCGAAGGCGCCCAGCAGCGAACCGCGGGCCAGCCGGTCAAGGTAGCGCCGCTTCTGTGCGGTGGTACCAAAATAGAACAGCGGAAAGCTGCCCACCGACGTATGCACGGCCAGGATCACCCCGGTGGAGGCGCAAACCCGCGATATCTCTTCGATGAGAAGGATATAAGTTAAAAAGTCTTCCCCCAGGCCGCCCCATTCCGCCGGGATAGGAAGCCCCATGTATCCGCGCCTGGCCAATTTCCGGATATTTTCCCGGGCAAAGCCGTCAGCGGCAGGGGCCAACTCTTTGCCGGCGAAGGCGCGGAATTCGTCCCTGCGGGCGAGGTGTCCGGCAGGCAGCAAAAAGTCCATATCCATATTTAAACTCCTCGCGATTTAGGAATGTACCCCGCACCTGAACCTTTCTTTTGTCAGGCAGCAGCCCGGCTTGGAGATCCTTCGCTGCGCTCAGGATGACATACGTTCAGTGGCCTAAACGGCTTTTATGACATACCCCTGCATCGCCCCAACCCGCGCCGGCTTCATGGATTGACGCGGATTACCGTGGCTTCGCCCTGTGCGGCGCCGCTGCAGATTGTAGCCAGGCCGTAGCCGCCGCCGCGGCGGTGCAATTCTGCAATAAGGGTCATTAGGATGCGGGCTCCGCTGGCTCCGATGGGGTGGCCCAATGCCACAGCCCCTCCGTTAACATTGACCTTCTCTTTGTCCCAGCCGCCCAGCTTGATGCAGGTCAGCGGAACAGCGGCGAAGGCCTCGTTCACCTCGATCAAATCCATCTGCGCCGCCTCCAGTCCCGCCTTCTGCAGCGCCCGGAGAGCCGAGGCATGCGGCACTGTAGCGATATATTGCGGCTCCAGCGAGGCGCAGCCGGAAGAAACAATCTCAGCCAGCGGCTTGAGCCCCCACTCGCGCGCCCGATCAGCCGAAGCCAGGACCAGCACCGCCGCTCCGTCGCTGATGGGGGGAGCATTCCCGGCCGTGATCAGGCCGTCCGGTTCAAAGGCAGGGGGCAGCGCGGCCAGCTTCTCCATGGTGCTGTCGCGGCGCGGCAGTTCGTCACGCTCGAACAGCAGCGGCTCTCCTTTCCGCTGCGGCACGCTCACACTCACGATCTCGTCATCGAAAAGGCCCCGGTCCATTGCCGCCACGGCGCGCTGGTGGCTGCGCAGGGCCCATCTATCCATGGCCTCGCGTGTAATCCCGTATTCGTATACGGGAACCCTGCCGCCGTGCACCCCCATATGAACATTATGGAAGGGGCACCACAGGCCGTCCCTGATCATCCCGTCGATGAGCGGGCTGTCTCCCATGCGCAGCCCATCCCGGACCCGCGGCAGCAGGTAGGGGACCGCGCTCATATTCTCCATCCCCCCGGCCGCAACAATTTCCGCCTCGCCGCTGCGGATGAGCGTATCCCCCAGGTTGACCGCCCGCAGGCTGGAAGCACAGACCTTGTTGATCGTATCGGAGGGCACCTCCGGAGGCAGGCCGGCCTTCATCGTTGCCTGGCGGGAGGGAATCTGCCCCGCGCCCGCCTGGACTACCATTCCCAGAAAAACATTGTCTACGGCCTCGCCGGGCACGCCGGCGCGGGCCAGCGCCCCGCGGAGCGCAATCGCACCCAGTTCAACCGCAGGCACTTCCCGCAGCGAGCCCTGAAAACGGCCGAAGGGCGTGCGGGCAAAACCAACAATTACGGTATGCGGCATGTTTCACCTCGCAGAATATTCTTTCTTGCCCGGATCGCTCTATTCCTGCTCA
>JAAZHP010000143.1 GCA_012510625.1 Bacillota bacterium | reverse complement strand
TAAAGGGCTGATTACCGGTATCGTGGTCTTCCTCTTTCTACTGGCCGCGGGAGGGCTGATTCACGGCGCGGTGGCGCTGGCACGCATCCCGCAGAGAGCTGACCTGTAAATCCTGCCGGGAAAAGGGGGCGCAGCCGGCTGTATTTTAAGACGGCCGTAGAGGGATTTAAAAGATGATAATATTTAAGTAGACTGCCCTTTGGGACAGCCTCATTCTTAAAAATAAGTATCACTAAGGCGGTGAAGAGATGGGTTCGGGAAAGCTGCGGCAGATGCAGGAGCGGATCCTGGAAAAAAGGATAGAGAAGATAAAAAAGTTGTACCCGGATATGGCCATAGCCCGGATCAGCAAATCCAACCTGCCCATTATGCCCAAAAAGCTGGGCGGAGAAGCGAAGCGCTTCACCATCAGGGGAAAAATAACCTACATGGAGAAGGTGCAGGATCGCCTTTTTTGCACCATCAGCGACGGCACCGGGCTCTTTGCGGTGGAAATGGAGAATATGCTGCTGAACGTGGAGATAGAGCAGGGACAGCTCTTCAGCATTGTCTGCCGCCTGAAGATTTCTCCCGATGGGAGCCTTTACGCAGAGGCCAGGGGCATCACCATGCTCGATAGCGCCGACTCCCGCCTTAAAGATTTGCAGTCGCTTCCCCTGGGGACTCCGCCGAAAAAAGAAGCCGGGCGGGCCTGCCGCAATTACTGGGAAAAATCGCTTCCCGTAACCAGGGCCAGGCTGAAGATGGCCTACCGCTATATTTTCCTTATCCCCTCTCTTTACCTTATCTTTGAGCCGCATCTTTTTAAACGATTATCCCTGGGATCATTTGGCCCCATGCTGGGTCTGATCCTGTTCATGCTGGTTTTTTTGACCGGGCGGCAGAAGATCGTGGAATACAGGAGCTAGCCGGACTAAAAGGATATTTCCGGCGTTCTGAAGAAATTTATAGCGGCAGCCCGCGGGCCTGTTTAACGGGGCTTTCTCTTTATGCAGTTGCCGCCGTTATACCCGGGCAGGGGGAAACGGAGGATATTAATGAAATCGCTGCTCAGTTTTCTGGCGGAAGATGAGATCGAGCGCATTCACGAAGCAACCATGCAGGTGTTAGAAAAAACCGGTATTAAAGTGGGCAGTGAAAAGATCTGCCGGCTGCTGCAGCGGCACGGCGCAAAAGTTAACGGTCACAATGTGAGGCTGCCCAAGGCGCTGGTGGCAGAGGCGCTGCAGCAGGTGCGGCAGCAGGTGCTCCTGGCGGGACGGGAGGCGAGTTTTGATCTCATCGTTCCGGCGGCGGAGCCTCCTTATAATACCACCAGCGGCTATGCTCCTTTTGTAAAAGACCTGGAGACAGGCCGGACGAGAAACTCTACCGGCCGCGATCTGATGGATTTCGCCGTGGTAAGCGACTTCCTCGAAGTGATCGATTTTTTCTGGCCCATTGTCATGCCTACAGATGAGCCTCCTCCGGTGGAAGAGCTCTGTGCCCTCGATATTTCGCTGCGCCATATCAGGAAGCATATCCAGTGCTCCTGCGCCACGGAGAAAACAGCCCGCTGGCAGGTCCGCCTTGCCGCCGTGATTGCCGGCGGTGAAGATAAGCTGAAAGAGAGGCCGATTTTTTCAGCCCTGGTCTCGCCCATCTCGCCGCTGACTTTTGAGAGGAATGCGGTGGAGGCGATGGCGGCGCTGGCCGAAGCGGGCATACCCGTGGTGCCCATGACCATGTCCCTTTCGGGGACAACTGCCCCGGCAACCCTGGCAGGAACCTTGACCATGGCCAATGCCGAGGAGCTGGCCACGCTGGTGATTTTAAAATGCGCCAATCCCGATGCCCCCATGGTTTATTCCACCGATGCCGCTCCCGCGGATTTAAAAACCGGGGTGGTAAACTATCTTGCTCCCGAGTACCTGCTCCTGGGAGCGGCCTGCGCGCAAATGGCCCGCCGCTACAGCATGCCGAGCATGGTGGCCCACGGCTCCTCGGAGGAGCTGCCTTATGATCTGCCCTCTTTTGAACGCAACGTGCTTAAAGTGGCCATCAGCCAGATGACCAGGACCGACCTTGCCTCGTGGCTGGGTTCGCTGGAGAGCGCTCTCAATGCCTCCCTGGTCAACCTGGTGGGGGATGCGGAAGCCTGTATGCACGCCTCCGCCTACCTGCGCCGCTTCGCGGTAAACGCGGAGACCCTGGCCCTGGGTCCCATCGATGAAGTGGGACCGGCCGGCCACTTTTTGGCCCATAAACATACCGTGCAGCATTTCCGGAAAGAACTCTGGATCAAGAATTTGCAGGACCGTTTTTTCCTGGATCCCGGGGAGGGATCTTTTGCCGATCAGGCCAAACATAAGGTGAGAGAGATTTTGACGAACTACCAGGTTCCCCCTCTCGACAGGGATCTGTTAAAGGAGATGGATGCGATCATGCTCCAGGCGCGCCGCGATATCTTGGGAGAATAGCAGCCGGCAATACAAGTACCGTTTCCAATTCATTTCCAGCGATGGGGGGAAGAGGCTGTTGTCTGAGCTTTCAGGATTAAAATCTATCCAGCCTCTCGTAAAAGAGATTGCTGCAGCGATGGCGTCGTTTTTCGATACGGCAGTGCAGATAGTTGATCACACCGGTATAGTCATCGGCGAAAGCGGTTGCGGTGAAGAGAAAGCTGAACTGCCGGAGAAATCCGGAGAGTTGCAGCGGACCGCGATCAGCTTAAACGACACCTTTCTCGGTGAAATCAGAATGGCTCCCGGCCATTCTATGAAGGTCTCCGGGCCGGGAGCAGAGCAAGTTCTGCGCCATCTCTCCTCTCTGCTTGCGGCGCAGCTGGCCGCGGTTCAGGCAGAAAGAAAGGTCCGCGATTTGACCGCTGTTCTCGAGGCCATTGAAGAGGGGATCTTGATCGTTAACGGCTCCGGTGCCGTAGATTATGCCAATGCAGCCGGGGCCAGGCTGCTCGGCCTGGACCGGCAGGACCTTCCCGGCAAGCCCATGGCCCGGATCTGGCCCAATCTGAAGGCGCTAAAGAATTTTCCCAAAGAACGGGAGTCTATTTCCGGGGAAGAGATCTACCGCCGGGGAGACCGCTGGGTTCATTTCATCGTTACGGCGCGCCCGCTCGAAACCGGGCCGGGCGGAGGCAGGGTCCTGACTTTTTGGGATCCCGCCGAAGCGCGTTATTTAACCGATCCTGCTGCCGGAACCGTGCTCCGCTATACCTTCGCCGATATTATCGGGCGCAGCGAGATAATCCGGCAGGTTAAAGAGAGGGCTATGCGCGCGGCGGCGGGGAACTCCACGGTTCTCATTACCGGGGAAAGCGGCACCGGCAAGGGGGTGTTTGCCCGGGCTATTCACTCCGCCAGCCCGCGGGCCCGGGGTCCTTTTGTCAGCGTTAATTGCGGGGCCATCCCCGAAAACTTGCTGGAAAGTGAGCTTTTCGGTTATGAAAAGGGCGCCTTCACCGGGGCCGCAAAAGAAGGGAAAGCCGGCAAATTTGAACTGGCGGACAAGGGAACCATCTTTTTAGATGAAATTGGCGAAATGCCGCCCCACCTGCAGGTAAAGCTTCTGCATGTCTTGCAAAACCGGGAAGTTGAGCGGGTTGGCGGAACCAGCAAGGTGCCGGTTGATATCAGGATTATAGCTGCTTCCAACCGCGACCTTGACAAGATGATGCAGGAGAGAAAATTTAGGAAAGATCTTTATTTCCGCCTCGGGGTGATCCCCCTGCACATACCGCCGCTCAGGGAGCGGAAGGAAGATATCCTTCTCTTCGTCGAAAACTGCTTAAAGAATTATGCTCAGAAGTTGAACAGGGCGCCCTGCACCATATCTCCTGAAGTAAAAGAGCTTTTTCTGAAGTACCACTGGCCGGGCAATGTTCGCGAGCTGGAAAATGCCATTGAATACGCCATGAACATGTGCAGCGGGAGCATTATAAATAGAGAGCACCTGCCGCCCCGTATTTACGGGGAAGCCGAAGCGGAAATCGGCGGAGAGTCAACTTTAAAACTGCTGCTGCAAGATTATGAAAGGCGCATTTTTGAACAGTATCTGCAGCGTTTTGGTGATTCTTCAAATGCCAAGAACGAGATCGCCCAGGCGCTGGGTATCAGCCGGGCTACCCTATACCGCAAACTGGCGGAGCTGGGCTTGAACAGACTGCCGGCAGACTCCGCGTCTCAGAGCTAAGACTATCGCGATTATTTCTCATTAATAAGACAGACGCCCAAATTAAGGGCGTTTCTTTTCTTATATCCGGCTGCCGTTTTTTTATCTCAATATTAAGATGGGCTTAAAACTCCCCTGTTAATTTGCACGTTTTTCCCCTATCTCCGGCAGTAAAAAAGCGCCCTTTTCAGGTAGCGGCGCTAACGCGGGCTTTTTTTAAATTGGCACACTATTTGCATATGTCAACTATAAGGCCCTTTTGCCGCTCAGCTGGCGGCTTTGAGCGGAAGGGTGAAGCCATTTGCTGAAAGGAGGATAATTTTTGGGTTCAGGTATCGGTGTTGCTCAACTGCACTGGATCGATTGGGTTTTAGTTGCGCTCTATTTTGTGGTCATCATTGCCATCGGGCTCTGGTTTTACCGGCGGGTCAAAGAGTTTGACGATTTTCTTGTAGCCGGCCGCTCTCTGACCCTCCCCATCCTGGTGGGCACTCTCATCTCTTCATATTACTGCGGGATGTATTTTTTTGCGGATGCAGGCTTTATGTATGCCGAGGGTATTATTGCTGATTTTGCCTACTATCCGCCCTACTATTACCTGGTTTTCGTGCTTGCCTTCTTCCTCGTTTCCCGGCTGCGCATACTCGGTGAGATGTCGCTGCCGGATGTTCTGGACCGTTTTTACGGGAAGTTGACGCGGGTTTGCGGCGCCATCGGCAGCTTTCTCTACTGCGTTCCGGTGATGCAGTTGATGGCTATCGGTTTGCTCTTAAATGTGCTGCTGGGCTGGCCGCTCTGGCTGGGAGCCCTGGTAGGAGGCTTGCTGGCAATTGTGAATACTCTTCTCGGAGGCCTCTGGGCGCTGGCATTTACCGATATGCTTCAGTTTACGCTCATGTTTTTTGGAGTGACTATCTGCCTGCCCATCGCCCTAAAATCATTTGGCGGATGGAGCAATATCCTGGCGCTCAATCCCGAATGGCACCTTGATCCCACGGGCGGCTATTTATCATGGATCATTCTTGGGGTTTATGCAGTGTCGGCCATAACGATCCTGGTGGAGCCTGTATTTTATCAGCGCTTCTTTGCCGCCAGGGATCACAAGACGGCGGTGCGGGCGTTCATGGCCATGATTATTATGTGGATGTTTATTGACCGGGTGATTGTGGCCATGGGCTTAGTCACCTGGGCCAAATATCCCGGATTTATGATCACCCAGGACCAGGTTGTGTTTATCACTATCCTCGAATACCTGCCCTACGGCCTATCCGGCCTCTTTGTCATCGGGGTGATCGCGGCCATTGTGGGCACAATTGACGCCTACACCCTGGTGGGAGCGGCGAATATCTCCTACGACATCATTAACCGGGTCTTCCGCCCGGGAATGTCAGAGAAGAAGACCATGACCCTGACGCGGGTGATGATCCTGGTTACATTTGTGCTATCTTATGCCATGATGTTTATCTTTCCCCGGATCATGCTGGTCTGGCTGCTGCAATCGGCGGTCCTTATCTCTGTGGCCGTTATCCCGGTGCTGGGCGCCTTCTTCTGGCCCTTCCGCAAGTCAACTCTTGGCGGGACCCTCTCGGCCACGGTAGGGTTAATCGTCACTTTGGCCTGCATCACCGCCGTTTTTATCTTTGGCACAGAACTTCCCGGCTGGGATACGATTATCTGGGAAGTGAACATTTTTGGGACTACCATTCACTTCTGGGCCGAGATGGTCATGTATGTCTCGATCTTTGCTTCCCTGCTGGCCTACATTGTTGGGAATTTCTTTGGGCCGCCGCTTGATCCGCAGCTTTATCGTGAAAGGAGGGCGCTGGGCTGATGTATCCCCATGTGTTTGATTACAAGGATTACTTTACCATTGCCGGG
>JAAZHP010000142.1 GCA_012510625.1 Bacillota bacterium | reverse complement strand
TAGTCAACCGTTCATCGACCAGCTCCACCGGAAGCCCGGTATGCTCCTCTATCGCTGCAGCAAACTTTTCAATTTTCTCCGCCGCTTCGCTGCGGTCTCCGGACATATGCAGCGGCAGTCCGGCGACTATCCTGGTAACCCCATGTTCCCGGCAAATATCAGCCAGGCGAACCAGGGCTGCGGCCATGTCCTTGCAGTCAATTACTGCCAGGCCCTGGGCGGTGATGCCCAGAGGGTCGGATATAGCCACGCCAATCCTTTTGTGTCCAATATCCAGGCCAAGAATGCGCAAGTAATGCTCCTTTAATTTTCTTCTTCTTCAGCGTGCTCCAGGTAGCTGCGCATCAGCTCTTCGAGCAGTTCATCCCGCTCCACCTGCCTGATCAGGCTTCGCGCATTTAAGTGGTTCGTAATATAGGCCGGATCGCCTGATAAAAGATATCCTACCAGTTGGTTTAATGGATTATACCCTTTCTCTTTCAAAGCTGCGTAAACAGCCAGCAAGATCTTTTTGGCCTTGTTTTCACTTTCTTCAACATCCACGCGAAAAAGAACCGTTTTATCCTGCTGTTGATCCATCTTTTTCCCCTTCCCCATATTCTCCATGCGGGGTGCCGGCCCTGGCTGTTAGCTGCTCGCGCACCAGATTCTTAACTAGCTGCAGCGCCTGCGGCAATGCAGCCGGGTCTTTGCCGCCGGCCTGGGCCATTCCTGGGCGGCCTCCTCCCCCGCCGCCAACCCGGCGGGCGACAGCGGAAATTATACTATTTGCCTGCAGGCCGCGCTTAACCAGGTCGCCGGTAACGGCGCCCACTAGCAGGACCTTTCCTTCATGGACCGCTCCCAAAACCGCGACAACCGAGGGGAGGCTGCTTTTAATCAGGTCAGTCATCCCCCGCAACTCCTCAAAATTATCCGCATTGACCGCAGCGCTAATTACGTTGACCCCTTCGACTACTTCCACCCCGGAGAGAAGTTCTTTCACCGTGTAGCCATGCAGCCTCTCTTTCAACTGGCGGTTAAGCCGCTCCAGTTCGCGATTGGCTTCGAGCAGCTCTTCTGCTTTCAGCGGAAGCTGCTCCGGGGAAACCTTCCAGATTAGGGCGAGCTCTTCGATCATGGAAGCGCCGGCGGTGGCATGGCGGTAAGCTTCCATCCCTGTAAGCGCCTCTATGCGGCGCATTCCCGAGCCAATCCCCTCTTCTGAGATGAGACGAAAGAGGCCGATTTCTCCCGTGGCATTTACATGGGTGCCTCCGCAAAGCTCCTTGCTGTAATTGCCTGCGCTGATCACCCTGACGGCATCCTGCTCATACTTTTCGGTAAAAAGGGCCACAGCGCCGCACCGCCGGGCCTCGGAGAGGGTCATCTTCTCCGCTGTTACCGGTAAATTTTCCAAGACCATCCTGTTGACGGTCTCTTCAATACGCTGCCTCTCCTCCGGGGAAAGAGCTTTGAAGTGAGTGAAATCAAAGCGCAGCCGGTCGGGGCTGACTAGGGAGCCGGCCTGGTTCACATGCTCGCCCAGGATCTCTTTCAAGGCCCGGTGCAGCAGATGAGTTGCAGTATGGCTGCGGCAGATCCCGCGGCGGCGGATTCTTTCCACCCGGGCGGTGACGGGATCGCCGGTGGAAAGGCGCCCGCTTTGCACCTTCCCTTCGTGGACAATCTGTCCGGCCGGAGTGAAGAAAGCCCGGACAATGACGGCCCGCCCCTCTTTCGCTTCAATCACCCCGCTGTCTCCTATCTGCCCGCCCGCTTCGGCGTAAAAGGGAGTGCGGTTGAGAAAGATCTCCACGGAATCTCCTTCCGAGGCTGTCTCCCGGACCTCTCCGTTCACTAAAAGCAGGCTGATTTCAGCTTCTTCCTCCAGGTGATCGTAGCCGGTAAATACCGTTTCCAGGTCCCCGGCCGCGGCGTAAGAGGATTCGCCGTTCCCGCCGCCGGTGGCGGCGCGCGCCGCCCGGGCCCGTCTTTGCTGTTCGCTCAGATGCCGGTTGAAGCTGTCGCGATCTACCGTCATGCCATGCTCGCATAAAATTTCTGCCGTGAGATCGAGGGGGAATCCGTAAGTATCATAAAGCTTAAAGGCCAGCTCGCCGGGCAGGCATATCTGCTGTTTTTGTTTGAGCTCCTGGATATAATCTTCCAGGATGTCAATGCCCGTAGCCAGGGTCTCCTGGAAGCGTCTCTCTTCGGTCTCGATTACCTGCATGATGAATTCGCGGCGCTCCTTTAATTCGGGATAAACCGCCCCCATCATCCTTGCCAGCAGCGGCACCGCTCCCGCCAGAAAGCTGCCTTCAAGCCCGATCAACCGGCCGTGCCGCGCTGCGCGGCGGATAAGGCGGCGCAATACATAACCCCGCCCTTCGTTGGAGGGCAGCACCCCGTCGGCAACCATGAAGGCAATGCCCCGCGAATGCTCGGTGACAATGCGCAGGGGTATTTCACCGCTGCTGCGGGCGTCTGCCGTTCCGGCAAGGCCGGCAAAATAATCAATCAGGGGCTTGAACAGGTCGGTATCGTAAAAAGAGCTCGCGCCCTGAAGCGCCGTGGCCAGGCGCTCCAGCCCGGCCCCTGTGTCAATATTTTTCTGCTTCAGAAGAGTCAACTCGCCGTCGGGCTCCCGGTTGAACTGGGTAAAGACAAGGTTCCAGATCTCCAGGTAACGGTCGCAGTCGCAGCCGGGAGTGCAGTTCTCATTGCCGCAGCCCGCTTCCGGACCCAGGTCGTAGTAGATTTCGGAGCAGGGGCCGCAGGGCCCTCCGGTACCGATCTCCCAAAAATTATCTTCTTTGCCCAGGTGGACTATCCGCTCCGCGGGGATGCCCATACGCTCCCGCCATATGTTGTAGGCTTCATCATCCTCCTGGTAGACGCTGACCCAGAGCTTTTCCGCAGGCAGGCGGAGCAGTTCACGGACAAACTCCCAGGCCCATTCAATGGCTTCTTCCTTAAAATAATCGCCAAAAGAGAAGTTGCCAAGCATTTCGAAAAAAGTGGCATGCCGGCCGGTATAGCCGACCCGCTCAATATCGGGAGTGCGCACGCATTTCTGGCAGGTGGCAATGCGAGTATGGGGCGGCTTTCTCTCGCCGCTGAAAAAAGGTTTCAACGGAGCCATGCCCGCACCGATGAGGAGCAGCGTAGGATCGTTGTGGGGGATCAAAGAAAAACTGGGCATCACCAGGTGCCCTTTGCCGGTAAAAAAATCTAGAAAGATAGAACGAATTTCGCTGCTTTGCATTCTCTCCAACCCCCTCGCAAGGTTAAGGCAATTATATCTTTCACCCATAG
>JAAZHP010000141.1 GCA_012510625.1 Bacillota bacterium | reverse complement strand
TTGCTCTCGTCTTCAAATCCGAGGACGCAGAGGTCAGTGATAACCTTATACGGCCCGCCCCCTGGAGGCAGCCCCGCCGCTTCACGGGTCCCCTTCCCGGTGAGATAGCCGGGGGTAGTGACAAAATCGATGTCATTGGTAAAACGGCGTTTGTCCTGGGGGGTGATCACCATGATCCGCCAGCAGAAAGAGGCCAGGTCATTGGCCCCGCCGCTGCCGGGAAAGCGCACCTTGGGGCGGTCAAAATCCTTGCCTACCATGGTGGAGTTGATATTGCCGTACATGTCGATCTGGGCCCCGCCCAGGAATGTGTAATCGACCATGCCCCTCTGACAAGTCTCCATGATTTCCGGCATGCTGCCTGCCAGAAGCGCCTTGTAAAAGGTTGTCGAGTCGCCGACCGAAATGGGCATGGAGGGCAGGATGGGCCCGACGCCGCCGGCCTCGAACATAATCATCAGGTCGGGCGAATGCAGGTTCTGGGCGAGCATCGCGGCGGCGCATGGAGCGCCGGTACCGACGACAACGGTGCTGTTATTCTCCAGAAAACGAGAAGCAAGGCAGATCATTAGCTCCATCCGGTTGTAGTTCATTGACAATCCTCCCTCGGTTTAATCAATCTGCCGGGCAGCATCCGCCGCCGGCCTAGTTCTTCATAAGGTTCTCCTGGCGGCGCAGCTCGGCCAGGCGGGCCGGGCCGCCGTTAAGGTTCAGATACTCCCAAAAGTCCTTAACCCCGTATATGTTGCGCTCCAGAAACTGGGCCAGCGTTTCGGGATCCTGCTCCGCCCGGAGCCATTCCTGCAAATGCTCCTCGTCGCTGTAATACTCGTAAGGCATATTCGCCGGGTAGGAACCGTAGGGCACCTCCACCACGGCGTCAACAAGGTAGAAGGGGATCACCGTGCGGTGCGGCTCGCGGCGGATCTCTTCGTTGGAAATCAATTTCTCAGTGGTAATGATCAGCCGCTTCGCCGCCCGGGCCATTTCCCAGTCCGATACCATGGGGCCGTCAATCTGGCAGTTGCCGTAAACGTCTGCGCGGTGCACATGAATCATCCCCACGTCGGGGTAAAGCGCCGGAAGGGCTACATATTTTTTCCCGGTATAGGGACATTCCATCTCCACGGCGGCGCTGTAGGCAATGGTGTCTGTGCCCATCATGCAGCGGGCTGGAATAAAAGAAATCCCCATGGCAGCGGCCCGGTAGCGCCAGGAGAGGGCGGCATTGGTCCATTCCGTAAGCTCCACTTCGCCGTTCTCCACAGCCTGGCGGGCGCGCTTGGAAAGGCCCCTCGCTTCGAGACCGACAATATAGGCCACATCGCAGCGGTCGATACACTGTCCGTTTACCAGCAGCTGAAAGTCATGCGTGGCCGCGTGGGCGGAGAATCCGAGGTTCTTTTTGCGCTGGCGCATAATTTCATGTATGGCCGCCGTGGAGATGCGGCTTGTCCCAAAACCTCCGCAGGCGATATAATCTCCATCATGCACCAGGCGCGATATGGCATCGGCCAAAGTGGTAACTTTCTCCACAAGTTTGCGGGATTTCTTGCGAAAATATTCCCGGGCGGCATCGGGATCGGGATCCATATACAGCTTTCTTTTCCCGGCGGGCCTGTAAACAACCTGACGTTCCTCTTTTAAGCCATAATCCTGCTGTTTCAATAACAACGACCTCCTTCCGCATTGTTTAAGGAAAATTATGGTATTATCCTTGAAACGATTTTAATGGCCTAAAGAAACAAGCGTCACCTCCCGGCGCGGCCGGAATTGCTTACTTTGCCGGATCAGCAGGCAGATTAGTCGCGCCGCGTTTTTGAGCGCGATCTTCAAGAAAGGGTTGCAGCTCGGTAATCAAGATTCCGGCAAAAATCAGCCCGGCGCCCCAAAGTTTCCTGACAGTAAAAAGCTCATTCCAGAACAGGTAGGAGAAAAGTCCGGCAAATACCGCCTCCAGGCTCAAAATCAGGGCCGCATGGGTGGGGGGCGTAAAACGCTGCGCCACGGTCTGGGTTACAAAAGCGCCGATGGTGCAGAAGATAACTGCGTAAAATATGGCCGCCCAGATATCAAGCGGGTAGATAAACATCCCCTGCAGCGGCTCGGTTAAGAAGGCCACCACAAAATTGAACACTCCAGCAGAGAGCATTTGCCATGTAGCCAGGACCATGGGATCGCTGCGCGGCGCATAAATGCCAAGTAAAACAATATGCGCCGCGAAAATAACCGCCGCGATGAAGGTTAGAACATCGCCCTTCTCCAGGAGCCAGGCCCGTTCGCCGGTTCCTTCAAATGAGAGCAGAAAAAGCCCCCCCAGGGCCAGGAAGGCCCCGGCGATTGCCGACCAGCGCGGCCAGATTTTGCTGATCAAGATATAGAGAAAGGGAACGATCACCACGCTGGTGCCGGTAATAAAGCCGGACTTGGCCGGAGTAGTTAATATAAGTCCAATGATCTGCACGCCAAAGCCGGCAAAGAGCAAAAAGCCCAGCAGTATGCCCGGCATGAGCTCTTCCCGCTTGAGCAGCGCCATCCTCTTCCAGTAAATAGCGGCCATGATTAACCCTGATATGGTGAATCTTATTGCCAGGTAAGCGAAGGGCGTAATCAGGTTTAAGGCCTCTTTCGTGACCACAAAATTGGAACCCCAGAACATGGCCACGAAAAGAAGGGCGATGTCGGAAATAATCATTTTTTTTGTACTAACCTGCTCCATAAACGATCCTTTCTCAGGGCAGCGGCTATCCTAATATTACTTTCTGCGGGCCAGCTCCTTTACGATAAAGGAGGCCACATGATTGGGAAGGGTCCCCGGGCCAAAACCGGCATCGAAGCCCAGTTCAATGGCCAGTTCATGGGAAATGCGCGGCCCCCCGGCTATGAACAGCATCCGGTCGCGGATCCCCTCGGCCTCGGCCAGCTCGATCAGCTCGGTCAGGTTTTCCAGGTGCACATTTTTCTGGGTAACCACCTGTGATACGAGCACGGCGTCGGCACCGTGCTCAACCGCCCTGGCGAGCAGCTCCGCGTTGGGAACCTGGCTGCCCAGGTTATAGGCTTCAAATTCAGGATAGCGCTCCAGCCCGTATTCTCCGGCATAACCTTTCATATTAACAATGGCGTCGATGCCCACGGTATGCGCATCGGTACCGGTGCATGCAGCGGCCACCACAACCTTCTTTTTCAGCTCCGCCCTTACAAATTCGTTTACCTCTTCAAAGCTCATCGCCTCGTGCTCCCGCTTGGGGATCTTGATGGCCGCGTAGTCGACAGTGTGGGGGCAGCGGCCGTAAACCACAAAGAAGCTGAAGCCGGCGCCCAGGTCGGCCATCTCGGTAACCGCAGGCGTCTCCAGCCCCATCTTTAAAGCCAGCTGCCGGGCGGCTTCGCGGGCTTCATCGCCTGCCGGAACGGGCAGAGTAAAGCTGAGCTGAACCGCGCCGTCGTTCAGGGTATCTCCGTATGCTTTTACTTTGCTGAGGTCGACTTTCATCAGCATGCTCTCCCTTCATCATCCTTTATGTGGCAACGCCGCAGAAAAATGTCCGGGAAGGGATTGTAGTAATCCTCCTCCTTGGGCACCACCCCGTCTTTGCCTTTGCCGCCTTCCCGGCTGCGCTTGATGTCGGCAAAGAGCCCCCGCTCCAGGGCCTCTTCAAGACCGATTTTTTCGATCTCCTGCAGCAGGGAGTAAGCCTGGCCGAGCAGCACAGCAGCCCGGGCCTGAATGCGCCCCTGCTCTTTAAAGGTGATCTCTTCGCCGAGATGACGGGCATTGTTAAAGATATAGCCGGCATTTTTGATCGCCAGGTAGCGGTCGCTGATAAAGGGTGTGTGGATGGCTTCGGTAAGCATCCCCAGAAGCTGAATCTCCTGCCCGGTGATAATGGAAACCAGGTTGAACATCCCGTTAATCAGGTAGGTGCTGAAGATATCACCGGTCACATGCTTGGTCGGCGGCATATACTTCAATGGCGAGCGGGGGAAGAGCTCGCGGCAGAGCTGCGCCTGGGCGATCTCCATGAGCAGCCCGTCTTCAAGCGCCGGGTTAATCTCGAAAGCATGCCCCAGCCCCATCTGCTCTTCTCGCAGCCCCGAGCGGAGCGCCAGCTGTTCGTTGATAAACTGAGAAGCGATGACGGTATAGCCTTTCTCGTAAGCATCGGCCGTGGTGAGATAATTGTCTTCGCCGGTGTTGATAACAATACCGGCAAAGCCGTTGATCATGCGTGAAAAATGCTGGTCAATGAGGGTGCGGCGCATGTTGATATCGCGGAAGAGAATGCCGTACATGGCATCGTTAAGCATCATATCGAGTCGCTCCAGCGCTCCCATGGCTGCAATTTCCGGCATGCAGAGGCCGGAGCAGTAATTCACCAGGCGGATATAGCGGCCGGTCTCCTTAATAGCCTCATCGAGCGAGCGGCGGACAATGCGGAAATTCTCCTGCGTGGCGTAGGTCCCGCCAAATCCTTCCGTGGTGGGCCCGTAGGGAACATAGTCGAGCAGGCTCTGCCCGGTGTGGCGAATGACGGCGATGATATCGGCGCCCTGCAGCGCCGCCGCCTTGGCTTGAACGGCATCCTCATAAATATTGCCCGTAGCCACAATGACGTAAAGCAGCGGCTTCCGGTCCGGAGCCGCGGCGGCCATCATCTGCTCCCGCTCGCGCCGGCGGGCGGTAATCTTTGCCGCCGCCTCTGCCGCCAGGCGATCGCCCAGTTCGCGCCATTTCTCTTCAGGCAGCATGGGTATTGCGGCCACATCCAGTTTCCCCTCTGCAACCGCTTCGGCAATTTCCTGCGCGTTCCGGCCGGTGGAAAGCATAGCCCTGGCCAACCAGGAAAGAAGGCCGTGCCCGAGAAGCCCCTTTTCATGCAGCCTGTCAACCAGAACATTAGGCAGCGGCACACCGGCGGCGTCAACGCCGTCTACACCGAGCAGCCTCGCCACGGCGCGCTCTATGGTCGTAGTAGTGTAAAGATTAATCCAGCCGTGCAGCTGATCGGCAATGCGGGATGCCGTTGCCCGGGCCCCATCAATGGTTGCCCGATCCAGGTTCAGCTTATTATCCATGAATGCAATCCTCCTTCGAATAAAGTGCAAATCGGAACAGGTTACGTGCTTACAGCGCCCCCTTCTAACACCAGATCAAAAACAGGCCTGGGGGCCAGCGCAGCCGCAAGCTTTTGCAAAAAATACCGGGGTTCATAGCCCTTTCCTGCCGGGTCGGTGGGGTTGACGGTAAGCGCAAGCAAGTTAATCGCCTGCAGAACCATGATCTTGCCGCCGCGCCGCAAGTAGCGGGTGTAAACTCCGGGAGTCACAAAATTCCTGGTGGCATCGCGAATAATCACCGCCGGCGGGGGGAGCGACAGCCTGCTGATCTCCAGGAGCATCTGGTCAACAAGAGCGCCGCCAAGGGCCACTGCCCTTACCTCTTTGCGGAATCTCTGGCGCAGCTGCGCCCCGGCCAGGAGCGGAATGGGGGCGTGCAGCGCTTCTGCCTCCCAGACTCCGTCCCGGTCTTGCAGCAGGGCGGCTTCGCCCCGGTTTAGCCCCTCCTGTGCCGCCTCAAGCAGCGCCGGGTCGTTAACAGCAGAAGTTTCAAGTACATTGCAGCGGAAAATGGTTTTACGAATGACATCGTCGAGCAGGGGCCCAACCGTAGCCCCGGTGGCGAGGATGGTTGCAGCGGTGACAGAAGGTGAGGCCGAGGCAATCCGGTTTATGGCGCCGTCAACCAGGATCTGCGCGGCGCCGTATTTTTTCATCTGACCGATCAACGCCCGCAGCGCCGTGGCGCTGCCCGGCCCGGCCAGCTCAACCAAACCGGCCTTTTCCACCCGGCCTATGCAAACCTCGCCCAGGGGAGTGGCAAAGGGGCTTACCGATAGCAAATCAAGTACCGCCTCCGCAGCGTCAAAGCAAGCTTCGGCGGTGGCTAGCAGGGCTCCTTCAGGAGCAAAGATCCGCGGCTTCTCCCGCAGGGTAAGCCGGTCAACCCGCTCCCCGTCGTAGCCGGCGGAAACCAGTCCGAGGGCGATCCCGCTGCGGGCAAAGCGGTTAATTAAGTAATTTAGGGTAACCGTTTTCCCTACATTCTTGGTCATCCCCACTATGGCCAGCTCCGCCGCTCCGGAGAGACGAACCATCTGAAAAAGATCAGACATCGTCTTCACCTTTTGTTTTGAAATAAAAGGGAATCAACCGGTTCTCCTTTCGATTTATTAAATGAAATCCGGAAAGGACCGGGAACAGGCCGGATAAAAAAACGGTGGTGAAACCCTTAATTTCAGCGCCCTGGTTGTAAACTGCATTAACCGGTAGAGGATGTATGCTTTTCCAGTGACTATGACTTATGCGATAAACATTGCTGCCTTGGGTTTCGCCACCGCGCCCCAGTAGAGCCAGCTTGATTATATAGAATATTAATGCAGCTAATCATCGTCAGGAAGGGCTAAAAATATGAGCCTGCTCCTATACAATTTGTATAATAAAAGCAGGAAAAAGCAGCCCGGCGCGAGAATAGTAATCGTAACCTGCTAATGGAGATATGATGCCGATGCCTCTAACCGTAGGTGAAGCTTTAAAGCTGGATGTTCTGCAATCCTGTAAAGTGTTGACGGGTCCTGCCGGGCTGCAAAACGAGATCCGCTGGGTAAATATCATTGAAATCCTGGATGATCTCCGCCATATCGAAGACGGAGAGTTCCTGATCACCACGGCCTACGATTTGAACATGGAGAACGAAGCCCGCCAAAAGGAGCTTATCACTTATTTTACCAATAAAGGATTGGCCGCGC
>JAAZHP010000140.1 GCA_012510625.1 Bacillota bacterium | reverse complement strand
TACCATCCGCTCCCCTGGAAAGCAAGAAAAATTTTTCGCTTACAATTTCAACGATGACTGAAACACTTTTTGCTCATTTAAAGGAGCGGATTTAGATTTAGAATTAAAATAAAAGAGCCGCTCACCCTGAGCGACTCCCCTATACAAGCCGGTTAACAGGTATCCGCCCGCTACTCTTCCAGCAAAATGCGATGGTCCATTAATTGAAGCTCTTTAATCTTAGCCTTAACCTGCTTCTTTTCACCCAGCATACCCACCAGCAGGAGCTCTTCTCCCTGGGGCTTGATCACGCTCACATCCTCCATCACCAGCTCTTCCCGTCCGTCTTTAACCAGGTAGACGCTTGATTGACACACCCCAATCCACCTCCCGATCTAATCTTCCACTTGGATAATATACTCTTGCATGACATTACGCAACTCTTCCGCCGTTGCCGCTCCATAAATTTTGCGCCGCGCCAGCGCAGCCCCGGGGAAGCCCTTAAGATACCATCCAGCCTGGCGGCGCATCTCCAGCAGCGCCGCTTTATCTCCCTTAAACCTGCAAAGCAGATCCAAGTGCCGCAAAGCCGTTTTGATCCGATCAGGCGGCGCAGGCGGAACCGGAACCGGGTTTCCCTCCAACCTCGCTTTGATTTGCTCAAACAGCCAGGGATTGCCCAAGGCGGCCCTTCCGACCATCACACCGTCGCAGCCGCAGTAATCAAGCATGGCCGCAGCATCATCAGCAGAGGCAACATCGCCGTTGCCAAATACCGGAATATCCACGGCGCGCTTGACCGACCTGATGATCTCCCAGTCGGCCTTTCCGCCGAACCGCTGGGCCACGGTGCGGCCGTGAACGGTTACCGCCGCTATGCCGGCATCTTCAGCCCGCCTGGCTATCTCGACCGCATTAACCAGGCGCTCATCCCAGCCTTTGCGCATCTTTACCGTCACCGGGCAGCGCACCGCGGCGGTGACCGCTTTGAAGATGGCGCTGCATAACTGCGGCCTGCGCATCAGCGCTCCGCCTTCACCGTTGCGCACAATGCGCGGCGTGGGGCAGCCTAAATTAAGGTCAACCAGATCCGCCCCCAGGGCTTCAGCTTTTTGAGCCGCTGCGGCGAGCAGCTTCGGTTCTGAGCCGAAAAGCTGGAGCCCTACCGGCCGCTCCGCCTCGTGAAAATAGGTCAACTGGCTGCTGTAGCTGCCGCCGTGCAGCAGCGCCCGGGCATGGATCATCTCTGAAAATACCAGCCCGCAGCCGTATATTTTGGCCAGAATTCTAAAGGGGTGGCTGGTAATGCCGGCCATTGGCGCAAGGGCCAGGGCAGGCTGAATATATACCGGGCCGACTCTAACTGCCGGCGGCCCGGCCGGGCAATTCCGTGGTTTCCGGGGCATCATTTCGCTCCTTGATGATAAAGAGCTCTTCTCCGGGCACATTCAACTGCCGGGCAATTTTCTCCAGCAATTGCGGAGAAGGAACTTTCCGGCCCCTCTCGATATGGCTGAGCGAGGTGACGGAGATCTCGATCATGCCGGCCAGCTCCTGTTGAGTCACCCGTTTCAGGCGCCGCAGCGCCTTGATTCTAAGCCCAAGCCTTTGGGACATCCGGACCGCCTCCTTTAATCAATGACAATTTCGACAAATTTTGTCCCTTTCCTGCAATTTATGGCAGAAGGCGGTTTTTTATAATATTATTTTTGCTTTGTGCCTCTTAATATACCTTTAAAAGAGCATTCGCGCATCGTTTGGCTGCCGGAGCGCTATCCAAGGTAACGGCGGGCCAGCTCCGTCAGGAACTCTGTCTTCAGGCGCAGGCTTTTTATATCGATCCGTTCATTCCGCCCGTGCATGGTAGACGAAAGATCAGGATTGTAACCGGGATCCATAAGCCCAATGCCGTAAGCAGGGATGCCGAGGCCGCGCAAAAACTTCGAATCGGTGGAACCGGTGGAGATAACCGGCAGGCAAACGGCATCCGGGCCGGCCAGCTCTTCGGTGAGCCGCTTCATCAACCCGTACGGCTCCAGCTGCGAAGAGGTGAAAGTCGGCTCGCGGTACTCAGTTAAAGCAATTTCTATTCCGGGGCCCACCAGATTGTGCAGTTCCTGCATCACGAACTCTGCGCTCTGCCCCGGGAGGATCCGGATATCGACGTCACACTCGCAAAAATCGGGGACTATGTTGGTTTTGACCCCGCCCCGGATCACGTTCGGAGAGAC
>JAAZHP010000139.1 GCA_012510625.1 Bacillota bacterium | reverse complement strand
CCTTCCACCGCCTCGACGACGGTGCGAAATAGCGCCAGTTTCTCCTCCGCGGTCAGGGTCGGAGACTCTCCGGTAGTTCCCGAGACTACCAGCCCGGTGGAGCCGTGCTCAACCAGGTAGCGGGCCAGGCCGGCGGCGGCTTTATAATTCACGGCCCCTTTTTCATCGAAAGGGGTTATCATTGCCGTAATCACAGTTCCCAGCGCCAAAGACAAAAAAACACCTCCATAAGTATATCATAACCGGGCTTAATGTAAAATCCCCCGGCCGCCCTTCCGCCTGGGGAAGTTAAGAATAACTTACCAGAACCGGCTGCAGCTGCCGGCCGTTAAGGGCCTCCTCCGCCGCCGGGATGATCAGCCCGGCTTTGGCTACAAGGGAATTGGGCTTCTCTGCCGGGTTATCCTGGCCGAAAGGAACCATGAATATATTCTTCATACTGATCAACCGGGCCAGGTTGGGCGCATTCAAGCCGAGGCCGTCATTGGTCGAGATGGAAATAAGCAGCGGCCTCCCGTTGCGCAGCTGCGCCTTTGCCGCCATCAGGACCGCTGTATCGACAATCCCATTTGCCAGTTTGGCCATGGTATTGCCGCTGCAAGGGGCAATCAGCAGAAGATCAAGCAGCTTTTGCGGCCCGATTGGCTCCACGTCGGCAATGCTAATCCAGGGCTGACGGCCGGTAATCTGCTCAATTTTCTGGCGCACTGCGGCTGCCGTTCCAAAACGGGTGTCGGTCGACTGCACCGCCGGAGAGAGAATGGGAAAAAGTTCGGCGCCGGCGAGGGCCATCTTTTCCAATTGGGGCAAAATTGCTTCTATGGTGCAGTGAGATCCGGTCAGCGCCACCCCGATGCGTTTACCCTTCAGGGTCGACATGATTACTCTTCCTTTCAATGGGATCTTTGCTCTTCTTGGGTCCGGGCAATCAGGCGGCGGTAAACACGGGCCAGGATTGATCCGGCGGTTCGCGGAGCCACCTGCCCCGGCAGGCCGGGCAGCAGTGCGGCGCTCAGGCCCAAAGAGGCGGCGGCGTTAAAATCGGTTCCTCCCGGCTCCGAAGCCAGGTCCAGGATCAGGGCATCTTTTTTCACCAGCTTTAAGCGATCTGCAGTGAGAATAAGGGCCGGAGCGGTGTTGAATATAAAATCTGCCCCGTCGAGCGCTTCATCCGCAGAGGCGATGTCATAGGGGCTATAGCCGGCTGAAAAAGCAATTGCCGCGCTCTCACGCCGCCGCACCAGGACCCTTACACGGGCGCCCAGACCATGCAGCGCCCTGGCCAGGACCGTGCCGCATCGGCCCAGCCCAATAACCAGGCACACACTGCCGTGCAGGGTCGCCGGTGAAAGCTCCATCGCTTTCTGAATCGCTCCTTCGGCGGTAGGTATGGCATTCAGCAAGGCCAGCTCTTCATCATCGCCGGTAATTACCAGCTTGTATTTTTCAGCGAGCCGTTCTTTAAGCGGGGATGCTACCGCGCCCGCCAGCAGGATCAGCTCTGGTCCTGTTTTTGCCAGGCAGGAGATGAGGGAAAAATTTTCTGCGGAAAAGAGCGCCTTGACGGTGCCATCGGACCTGATACCCGTAAGCGGCGCGATGAGCACACCGGCCCTGGCAAAGTCCTCTTCACGGGCCAGACCACAGCTGCTGTCTATGTAAGAGGCCCGCTCAAATCCGGCCAGCTTTACTTCAAGTCCCTCTTCCCTCCAGCGGCGGTAAAGCTCTATTTCCCTCCTGTCTCCGCCGCAGATAATGATTTTCCGCTTTTGTTCCGGCAAGGCTCCCGCCTCCCAATCGTTTAATTTCATTATATGTTTCAGGGCAAAATTGGTTAAAAAAACCCGGGCTTAGCCCGGGTCTGACAATATGCCTCTAATTACAGGGCCGTCTAAACGACCTGGTGCAGCTCCACATCGGAGGCGCCATACTGCCGCAAGATGGAGGCGGCTTCTTCAACCTTCTCATCGCTGGCCTTCATGCTCACGAGAATGCCTCCCTGCCGGACCTGCTCTTCGTAATATTCTCCCCTCTCTTCAGGGATGCCGTAATCGATCAATCCGCCGGCAATCCCACCCGTAACCACACCGGTCAGGGTGGCGGCAATGGGACCTGCGGCGATAATGGGACCTACGCCGGGAATGAGAAGAGCGCCCACGCCTGCCAGCAGGCCGGCAATTCCCCCCAGCGCTCCGCCGGTAAATGTTCCTTCGCTCAGATCCTGCCCTCCCATGCCTCCCTGGCCGCCTCCCTGCTGCTCGTCCTTGGCAATGAGAGAGATATCGCGGTCAAAACCCTGCTCTTTCAAGTTTTCGAGGGCCTCCTCGGCCTGGTTCCGATCGTGAAAAACTCCCACAACTACTTTGCTCATCCTTTAGCCTCCTTAAGTGCGTTCACACTCTAAGGGCTATTATGTCCGGCCCGGGTATTTTTATGCTTTCCGGAGTTAATGCATCAGCTCTTTTTAATGGATATGATAATCGTATCTCCGCCGATTTTTACCACTCCGGACCAGGGAATGGTGATCTCATCGCGGTAACCGAAACCGAGAACACCGCTTCTCCCGGGCAGCAGCAGCGCTTTGATCTCTCCGCTGCCCTGGTCGATGAGCAGGTCAGCCCGGCCGGCAGGTCCCCAAAAATTGCCTTCTTCCAGGTCCACCAGCTCCTTGCGGGCCAGTTCGCTCAAACGCATCGCCATCTCTCCTCATTAGTCAATGCCGGTATGGCCGAAACCCCCTTCCCCCCGCTCTGTTTCCGGAAGCGCTGCCGTCGGGACCAGCTTAATCCTGGGAATGGGACAGAGGACCATCTGGGCGATGCGGTCTCCCCGGCGCACGGTAAAAGGCGCCGCTCCCAGGTTGATCAGGATTACTTTGATTTCGCCCCGGTAGTCGGAGTCCACCGTCCCCGGAGAATTGAGCAGGCTGATCCCGTGGCGGGCGGCCAGCCCGCTGCGCGGGCGGATTTGCAGTTCATAGCCGCCCGGGACCGCCACCTTCAGTCCCGTGGGGATCAGCCGCACCGTTCCCGGTTCCAGGATCACATCTTCCATGACCGCAGCATATAGATCCATGCCCGCCGCTCCGGCGGTCATGTAGTCGGGCAGGGGCAGCTCCGCGGCATGGGGCATTATTTCTACCGGCAATTGCACAATTTCCTTTTTCATCTGCTCAGCCACCAACTAGTTAGTTAATTTGGTGCCAGGCACCGAATTAACTAATTGCCCGGCACTGTATCTGTATAATACGGCGGCTGAACTGTTTACTCCTGCCAGATGCGGATATCGATGCTGCCGCCCCAGTTTGAGCTGCGGATCATGATCAGGCGGTCGGTGCTGTTGCGAAATTTGAAATCCAGGGTGTCGGCAACGGTGGCGTCCATCCCCGGGGGTACATAGCCCACCGGCTGGCTGTGCGGGTAGCGTTCCACGACTTCCAGGCCGGCCCTCAGAACGGCGTTGTAGAGTGTGGTCGAGACCTGGCAGACTCCGCCGCCCAGTCCGGGAACCACCGTGTTGCCGACGATAATCGGGGCCGGCCGGTAACCCCGCTCCGCCGTGCGCGGACCGTTGGCCGCATTGAAGGAGAAGACTTCTCCCGGCAGTAGCAGGTAGTTGTTCAAAGATTGGGTGGCAAGAATTATATTGGTGGCCCGCCCTCCGCCTCCTCCGATCCAGGTCCGGAAAGCCCCGATTTCGCGGTTAATCGCCGCAAAATGAGCCGTCGTAATCTCCGGGTCAAGCTGGATTACTTCCGCCAGCACCTTGCCGCCTGCGGGGGCGCTCATAACCTTCTTAACTGTGGAGAGGCGATCGATCTGCCGGCCTATGACTTCGGCAACAATTTCGCCGCTATGGGGATCGATAAAGGCATTGCGCGGCGGTTGATCTATCTCTGCAGCAATCTCGTCGACTAGAGCAGCCACTTCACGGCGCGACAGCCCTCCGGCAGGTTTCCCCTCCAGCTCCACGCCGCGGCTGACGCGCCCGCCTGGCGGGAATAAGGAGCAACCGGCTGCGGCAAGCCAGGCCAGCCCGATACAGCACAGGATAAGCGTCAGCTTGCATCCCGGACCCCACCATAAAAACCGGCTGATCCTTCTCATTGCTGCCAGCCCGGATCGAGCAGTTCCGCTGCGCTGACCACTGCAAGCCCTTCTTCTTTGATCCACGGCAGGATTTCGCGCAGCAACTGCACGGTATCCGCGGTAGGATGCATCAGTATAATCTGTCCCGGGGCCAGGTTGTGAGTAATCTTCTCGCGCATCAGATCCACCCCGGGCTTCTTCCAGTCCACAGTATCGAGACTCCAGAGAAGGGTGCGCATCCCCTGCCGGGAGACAATCTCCAGTGTCAGCTTGTTGAATTCTCCTTTGTGCGGGGTAAAGTAGCGCGGATAGGAGCCTACGGCATCAAAGATAATCTCGTTTGTCCGGCTGATCGAGCTGGCCATGCCCCAGGGTTCAAGCTCCGGAAAAACCTCGTCATCGGCATAGCCGTGGTTCCCCAGTTCATGCCCTGCAGCGGCTATTTGCCGGACCAGGGCTTCGTTTTTCTCAGCCCACCGCCCGGTAAGAAAAAAGGTGGCGCGCGCTCCTTCTTTCTGCAATACATTGAGCATCTCCGGAAGCTCCTCTTCACCCCAGGCCACGTTGATCATCAGCGAAACACAGGGCTTGCGCGGGTTTCCCTGCGCCGCTGGCAGCGCCGGGTAATGGTCCCACCGCACCTCGGGGAGCAGTTCGCGGTAGACCGGCATCAGCTTCATTCCGGACGGCGCCTTCATGACCAGTTCCAGGGTGGCTTCACGATCTACTTCCAGGCCGTTCAGTTCGGGAATAATCCGCTCATTGACCGGATCAATCTCCGCGTTTACCGGTTCCCGCCCCTGCTGCCTGGCCATACGGTCAATTATCGCCTCCACTTCGTGGCGGAAAAGGCGCTCTACCGGCTCTCCCTGCAGCGTCACCCCTGCCCTGACCCCGTTAAAACAACGCCGCAGCGGTTCGTCAAATCTAAAATAAAGCACCGCCACCACCGCGGCAATTAGCAGGGATGCGGCGGCCCATTTCCACCGCCATTTTTTTGGCATTAACCCCGGCATGCCCGACCACTCTCCTTACCGCCATAATCAGCCGCCTTTTCTCACCCTGCGGGCCGGTCAAGATTATCGAGCAGGGCGGAGACTGTTACCGGGCTGTAGCCTTGCTCGCGCAGGAGCTCCAGGATTTGGGGAAGCGCCTCGAGCGTAACCGGAGTGCCGGCCCGGAAGAGAATGATCGCGCCGCCTTGCAGCCTGCTCCCGACCCGCGCGATTAATTCAGCTGCATCCCGGCTGAGGTAATCATATGATTCCACTGACCAGAGCACTGTCCGGCAGCGCCTCTTCCATGCATGTTGGAGAACAATGCCGTTGTATAGTCCCTGCGGCGGCCGGAATAGAACGGGGCGGAATTCCAGTATCTCCTGCGCTGCTTCGATAAAGCCGTCGATCTCATTCCTTATTTCCTCTTCAGTGAGGTAGAGCAGGCCGGCATGGTTCATAGTATGATTGCCAATTTCGTGTCCCTGTTCCAGGATCATTTTTGCCGCTTCGGGATGGTTTTTCAGCCATGCTCCGGTGAGAAAGAAAGTTGCCCGGACATCTTTTTCCCGCAGTATCCGCAGTACTTCCTCCAGGCCTTCGCTGCTCCAGAAAGTTTCAAACGTAATGGCCACCTCTGAGGGGCTGCCCGGCACAAAATAGACTGGCGCAGGCGGCGCAGGGGAGATTTGTTGCAGGGCGCTGGTTACCAGCAATGCTCCCAGGAGCATGATTAAACAGAGCCCCACTATTTCAGCCCTGCGCCAGGATCTGAACATAACCGCAACCACTTCCGTGTATTATTCGGATTGACTCGTTAAATTCTATGCCTGCATTTTTTTGCTTATGCAGGCATTAAAAAAACCCTATAAGCTAGGGTTTTTGTTTGGAGCGATTTGGAGAACGCTGTCGCCTTCCCCTGTGCCTGTCGCGGGGCGCAGGGTCGGGCGGTTTGGGCAGCAGATCCTTGCGGGATAGATTGATTCTTCCCTTTTCATCAATATCCGTTACCTTAACCTCGATCTCATCACCCAGATTGACTACATCTTCGGTTCTTTCCACGTGGCGGTGATCCATGCGCGAGATGTGGAGCAGCCCTTCCTTGCCGGGAAGCACTTCGATGAAGGCGCCATATTTCTCCACCCTGGTGACCTTGCCCGTATAAACCTGTCCCGGCTCCACGTCGGCAACCAGGGATTCAATCATCTCTTGCGCCTTCCGGCCGGCTTCAAGATCTACGGACAGTATATAAACTTTGCCGTCAGATTCAATGTTGATCTCTGCGCCTGTTTCCGCGGTGATCTTGTTGATCACGCGACCGCCGGGACCGATGACGTCGCGGATCTTATCTACGTCTATGTGCATGGTAATCATCCGGGGCGCATACGGCGACAGTTCGGGCCGCGGCCGATCGATTGTCTGCTGCATGATCCCGAGGATATACTTGTAACCGCTGACTGCCTGCTCGAGCGCGCTGGAAAGGATATCCAGCGAGATCCCCCTTGTTTTGATATCCATCTGCAGGGCGGTGATCCCCTCCGCGGTACCGGCTACCTTGAAGTCCATATCGCCGAGGAAATCCTCGATTCCCTGGATATCGGAGAGGATGGCCACGTTCTCCCCTTCCTTGATCAAGCCCATGGCAATGCCGGCCACCGCCTTGGAGACGGGAATCCCGGCGTCCATCAGGGAAAGGGAACCGGCACAGACGCTGGCCATGGAGGTGGAGCCGTTAGACTCCAGGACCTCCGAAACAAGGCGGATGGTATAAGGGAACTCCTCTTCGCTGGGAATAACGAATTCCAGGGCCCTTTCCGCCAGGGCGCCGTGGCCGATTTCGCGCCGCCCGGGGCCGCGCATGAAGCCTGCTTCACCCACACTGTACGGCGGAAAGTTGTAATGATGCATGAACCGCTTAAACTCTTCGATACCGAGGCCGTCGAGGATCTGAACATCGCGCGGCGCGCCGAGAGTGCAAACATTAAGCACCTGGGTCTGCCCCCGGGTAAATAGGGCCGAGCCGTGCGTGCGCGGCAAAACGGTAACTTCGCAGCTGATGGGCCGTATTTCATTGGGTTTGCGCCCGTCGGGGCGGAGTGATTCCTGCAGGATCATCCGGCGCAGGGTATTCTTGAGCACCTTCTCGTAGAGATACTTGATATCGTGTTCACGATCGGGATATTCCTCCAAGAACTGGGTCATGGCCTCTTCTTTTACTGCAGCCAGTTTCTCTTCGCGCTCCTGCTTATCGGCGGTGCGCAAAGCCTGGTCGATCCGCTGGAGAAAAAATGGCTCCAACTCTGCCGCAAGTTCAGGCAGCGGCTCGAACAAGGGGATCTCTATCTTGGGACGGCCCACTCTGGAGACCATTTCCTCCTGCAGCGCAATGATCTTCTTAATGGCTTCGTGAGCTGCGGCCAGGCAGGCCAGCAAATCCTCGCGGCTGACCTCACAGGCCCCGGCTTCGACCATGTTAATCGCATCCTTCGTGCCGGCAACGACAAGGTGGAGCTTGCTCCGCAGGGACTGCTCCAGGTCCGGGTTAATCACCGGCTTCCCGTCCACCAGGCCCGTCATAACCGCAGCGACAGGCCCGCTGAAAGGAATATGGGAAATTGAAAGGGCCGCCGAAGCGCCGATGATGGAGAGTATCTCCGGGGGGCAGTTTTGGTCAACCGAGAGAACGGTGGATACAATATGGACGGAGTTGCGCAGCTCCTCCGGAAAGAGCGGCCGCAGGGGGCGGTCGGTGAGACGAGCGCTGAGAATGGCTTTCTCCGTAGGCCGGCCTTCACGCTTGATAAAGCCTCCCGGAATGCGGCCCACGGCATAGAGCCTCTCTTCGTAATCGACGGTCAGCGGAAAAAAATCAACCCCTTCGCGGGGTTCGTCGGACATGGTCGCAGTTACCAGAAGCACTGTTTCACCGTAGCTGATCAAAACAGCTCCGCCTGCCTGCTTGGCCAGGCGCCCTGTTTCGAGCTTCAGGGTCTTGCCTTCTAATTCAAGGGAAAATGTTTCCAAGCCGTAAAAAACCTCCTTCCATGACTTAAATTCAACTGTTTATTTCCGCAGGCCAAGACGGGAAAGCACTTCCTGGTAGCGCTGCGGAGATTTCTTGCGCAGGTAATTGAGCAGCCCGCGCCGCTTCCCTACCATCTTCAGCAGCCCGCGCTGCGAGTTGAAATCTTTCTTGTGTTCTTTAAGATGTTCTGTCAGCGCGTTGATTCTCTCAGTGAGAAGGGCAATCTGCACTTCCGGCGAACCGGTGTCGTTTTCGTGAATCCTGTAGTGCTCAATGATCTCCTGCTTCTTCTCCTGGACCAGCATTATCTTTACCTCCCATGTGTTATTATCACCGCCGGCCAAGTAAAAGGTTGGGAGCGCCTTCAACCTAGCCCGCGGTTCGCATGAAAAATTCTAACACAGTTAAAAGCAAAAGTAAAATCAATCCGCAGGGGGCCGGAGAAAGCGAACCGGCTCCACGAATTCCTCGATATGGGCGAAACGGGATGCGGCCATCTCCCTGCCCCGGCTGATATCCTCCGCAATCTGCTCCCGCAGCCTCGCTGCGGAAGAAAAATTTTGTATATCGCGCAGCCGCATCAGGAAGTAGATCGTAATCTCCCGCCCGTAGACATCGCCGTCAAAATCAAGAATGTGTGTCTCTACGGCGAAAGCGCCGTCATCGAATGTGGGTTTCGTCCCCACGTTGGTCAGCCCGAAATGGACCCGCCGCTCCAAGCCTCCGATGGCGGTGAGGTAGACCCCGCTGCCAGGCCAGACCAGGTTCGATGCGGGGATTATGTTGGCAGTGGGATAGAGCAATTTATTCCCCCGTCCCTGACCCGGAACTACCTGCCCCCTCCGGTGGAAAAAGTAGTTCAGCAGGCGGGCAGCCTGTTCCACCGCTCCATCCGCGAGGATCTTCTTTATGGCTGAACTGCTGATCACCATCCCGGCGGTTTTTTTCATGGGAGTAACCGAAACCGAGAAGCCGAGGCGCTCCCCGTACTGCCGCATCAGCTCATCTCCTCCCAAGCCGCCCCGCCCGAAAGTATAGTCATCACCTATCGATACTCCGCTGATCTTGAATCTGTGCAGGAGAATATCCTGGATAAATTCTTCCGGGGACATGGATGCCGTCTTTTTAGTAAAGGGCTCCACAAAAAGATAGTTTAGTCCCAGTTGTGCCATCAGCGCCTGCCGCTCCTCCATCCCGGTGAGGAGGCAGAAGGGCTTCTCCGGGTTAAGCAGGGTGAAAGGATGGGGCTCAAAAATCATCGCCCCGGCGGCGCCTCCGGAAGAGCGGGCCTGCTTTATGGCGCGGCGTATAACTGCCTGGTGTCCGAGGTGAACCCCGTCAAAATTCCCCAGAGCCAGGTAAAGCTCTTTTTTAATGGAATAGCTGTTCAGGCTGTAGATGATCTCCATACTTCGCCTTTTTCTCCTTACGATGAAGCCAGGAATTTTACAGTTTTTAAGACCATATCGACTCCGGCGCCGTGAATGCGGGCCAGTGCTTTAAAATGCCCCACGGTGTTGTAAATGCGCAACATCCGGGAGCCGGGCTGATGCCGGCACAGCCCGGCCTCTTCCAGCCGGCTCCAGGGGACCGCCCTCCCCGCCCGGAGGTCATTCACAACGGTGTCGGGGACGGAGAGAGCTTCAAAATGTTCCAGGGCCCGATCCATGGGCAGCAGCATCTCTCTAAAGCCGCCGCCGGCGGCGGCTCTCGCCAGGGCCTCCGGAGATACGGCGTTACCGATTTCAAAGGGTCCTACGAAAAGCCTCTCCAGGGCGTGAAGATGCGCGCCGCAGCCCAGGCGGCGCCCCATCTCTTCAGCCAGTTCCCGGATATAGGTCCCTTTCGAGCATTCCACCTCGCAGATGATATGAGGCGCCTCGCCGGGAGAATAAGCCAGCAAATCCAGGCGGTAGATCTCCACGGTGCGCATTTTTACGGGGACCCTTTCGCCGCGGCGGGCATATTCATAAAGCGGCCGCCCGCGGTGCTTGGCCGCGGCATATGGCGGGGTCTTCTGCCGCTGCACGCCCGTCAGGGACTGCAGCAGCTTCTCGATTTCCGGCCGCTCAAGCAGGGGAACATCGCTTCTGGAGACCACTTCGCCCTCGGCATCGCCCGTGCTGGTGGCAACGCCAAGCTCAATCGCCGCCCGGTAACCCTTGCGCAGCTCCACCAGGTATTCGACCACCCGTGTAGCCCGGCCCAGGCAAATAGGCAGCACCCCGGTAGCCGCGGGATCCAGCGTCCCGGCATGGCCCACCCTTACCCCCGGAACCAGCCGGCGCACCTCCGCTACCGCCCCGTGGGAGCTGATCCCTGCAGGTTTATTCAAGTTGATGATCCCATCCATAAAGACAGACCTATCCATTCTTTCATATTTTCAGCCCCGGCGGCCGGCGAGATCATCAGGCGGGCTAACTACAGCCAGCAGCGCTTCGCGAATTACCTGCTCCTTGATGGAGCCATATGCGCCTTTCAGGCGGCAGCCGGCAGCCCTGGGGTGGCCGCCTCCGCCAAACCGCCCCGCCAGGGCGCTGACATCAATATTTTTTGAACGGAAGCCGATCTTAACCTCGCCGCCCCGGTCAATAAAAAACATAATCCCTATTTCTACGCCTTCAATGTTGCGGGTATAGTTGATTATTCCGTCAAGCTCATCCACTTGAGCCCCGCAGTGCTCCAGCATATCCCGGCTGGCCGTCACTGCCGCGATCTTCTTTTCGCCAAACAGCTCCAGCGTGCCCAGCACTTTTTTTAGAACCAGTAAATAAGAGAGGGGATACTCGTCGAAGATCCTCTGCGAAATCATCCCGGGATTAAGAGCATGTGATTCCAGCAGCGAGGCGGCGGCGCGATGTGTATCTGCGGTGGTATTGTCAAACTTGAAGGAGCCTGTGTCAGTGGAGATGGCTACGTAGAGGCACTCGGCCATGGAGACAGTCAGCTCCAGCTGCATCGCCTTAATGAGGCGAAAAATTATATCCCCGGTAGCCGCAGCTTGCGGATCGACCAGGTTGACCGTTCCAAAGCGGCGGTTGGTAACATGGTGATCGATGTTAATCACTACGGCGGAGCGGGCAATCATCTCTTTAAAATAGCCCGTCCGCTCGAGGTCGCTGCAGTCGAGCACCACCGCCGCCGCATCTTCCTCCCAGCCGCCGCTCTCTGCAGATATATTTTCGCTGCCCGGCAAGAAGGCATATTTGCGGGGGACGGCAGCCGGCGTAAAAAGGCGGACCCGCTTTCCCGATTTAACCAGTACTTCACCCAGGGCCAGCAGTGATCCGATGCTGTCCCCGTCGGGCTGCATGTGGGAAACAAGGCAAAACGAGCCCATCTTCCGGAAAAGCCGGATCACTGTTTCATAGTCTCTCATTCTTCAATGTTGTCCTTCTGCAATGATCTCAAAACTTTTTCGATATGGGCCCCGTATTCCAGGGAGAGATCCTCGGAAAATTGAATTTCCGGGGTATGACGCAGGCGAATCCGCCTGCCAATTTCGCTGCGGATAAAACCGGTAGCCCGCAGCAGTGCCTGCATGGTCCGCTCCTTTTCTGCAGCAGTGCCGAAAACGCTCACATAGACAGTGGCATGGCGCAAGTCCCGGGAGAGCTCTACTGCGGTGACACTGGTCAGCGAAGCGATCCCGGGATCCTTGATCTCCCTGGCGATAATCCTGCTGATCTCCTTCTTCATCTCCCCGGCGACCCGCCGGGCTCTGTTTAGAGACATGGCATTTACCTCCCCGAGCCTTCAGGCGCCGGTCAGTTAACCTGCTGCATGGTATAGGCTTCGATCAGGTCTCCCTCGGCAATGTCGTTATATCCCTCCAGAAGAATGCCGCATTCAAAACCGCTGGAGACCTCGCGGACATCGTCTTTAAAGCGCTTTAGCGAGGCCAGCTTTCCTTCGTGGACAACCACGCCGTCGCGGATCAGGCGAACAAGGGCGTTGCGCGTAATCTTCCCCTCGATAACGTGGCAGCCGGCAATATTCCCCAGCTTTGATGCCCTGAATACCTGGCGGATTTCAGCCTGGCCCAAAACCTGCTCCTGGTAGACCGGCTTGAGCAGGCCGCGGACCGCCGCTTCGATATCCTCCAGCGCCTCGTAGATGACGCGGTAAAGGCGTACGTCCACCTGGTCCTGCTCGGCCAGGCGGCGCGCATTATTATCCGGGCGGACATTGAATCCGATGACGATGGCGTTCGAGGCGGACGCCAGCATAACATCCGATTCATTGATCGCTCCGGTGCCGGCATGGATCACCTTGATCTTTACTTCGTCAAGGCTCAGCTTCAGGATGGCCTCCTGGAGCGCCTCCACAGAACCATGCACATCGCCTTTAATTACCAGGTTAAGTTCCTTAACTTCCCCCTCCTGGATCTGCTTGAAAAGATCATTAAGGGAAATCCGCTGCCTTTTATGGGCGGCTTCTTTTATTTTCTGAGAGCGCTTCTCGGCAACCTGCCGGGCAAGTCGGTCATCGGCCACCACCTGGAACCTGTCGCCGGCCAGCGGGACTTCGTTCAGACCGAGCAGCTCCACCGGGGTAGCCGGCCCGGCTTCAGTGACCCGTTTTCCCTTGTAATTCAACATTGCCCTGACCTTGCCTGTCGTAGTGCCGCAGATCACCGGGGCGCCGACGCGCAGCGTGCCATCCTGAACCAGGACCGTGGCTACGGGCCCCCTCCCCCGGTCTAGATGAGCCTCAATTACCGTCCCCCGGGCCGCGCGGTCAGGATTTGCTTTCAGTTCGCTGACCTCAGCCACCAGCAGGATCATCTCGAGCAGTTCATCTAACCCTGTCTTCTGCAAAGCGCTGACATTGACAAAGATGGTTTCGCCGCCCCATTCTTCAGGGACAAGCCCCTGCTCAGAAAGCTGCTGCTTGACTTTCTCAATGTTGGCCCCCGGCTTGTCAATTTTGTTGATGGCCGCAATAATTGGCACCCCGGCTGCACGGGCGTGGTTGATTGCTTCAATTGTCTGCGGCTTGACTCCGTCATCGGCAGCCACAACCAGGACGGCTATGTCGGTAACCTGGGCTCCCCTTGCGCGCATGGCGGTAAAAGCTTCATGCCCGGGTGTATCCAGAAAAACTATCTTTTTGCCTGATATCTCCACCTCGTATGCGCCAATGTGCTGGGTAATTCCCCCCGCTTCACCGGCGGTGACATTAGTTTCACGGATGGCGTCCAGGAGAGAAGTCTTGCCGTGATCCACATGTCCCAGCACCGTGACCACAGGATTCCGGGGGACCATTTTCTTGCCGTTCTCCTTATCTTCAGCGAAAAGTTCCTGCTCTTTCGGATCGGCCACAAACTCAACGTCCATGTCGAACTCCTCAGCGGCAAGTTCGATCGCTGCCGAGCTTAAGGCCTGGTTGATGCCGGCGACAATACCCAGATCGAGAAGCCTGGTGATAAGTTCTGCCGGGGTAACATTAAATATGGCCGCCAGTTCACCGACAGTAGTCCGGCCTTCGATCCTTACCAGGCGCCGCTTTTTCTTCACTGCCGCTTTTTTCCCGGCAGGCGGCGGCTCCGTCTTGAGCCTCTTTACCGCTCCGGCGGCAGGCTTATCTTTTATTTTTGATTTCGAAGGGGCCGCCTCTTTTTTTTCGGCTCGAACAGGCTTCTCTTTATCTGAATCCGGCGTTTCCTTCTTTTTAGCGGCTTCATCGCTCTCCGCTTTACCGGTCAGAATGGCGATCACACGCTGGGCCTCTTCATCTTCCAGCGTGCTCATATGGTTCTTAACCTCGATGTTCATTCCTTCCATTATCTCGATCAACTTTTTGCTGGTGGTACCCAGTTCTTTGGCCAGTTCGTAAACCCTCACCTTAGCCATTTAATACACCTCCATTAAAAGCCCTCCCTGGCAGAGACCTTTAAGATCTATACTCATCCCCGGATTCAAGCAGCGCTTTTATCGCCGTGATGAGCCCTTCGGAAATAGGATGTTCCAGATTTTTTTCCAGTCTTTTCCCCTTTAGCGCTTTTTCCAGGCAGGCCTTTTGCTTGCAGATATAGGCGCCGCGGCCGGACATTTTGCCGCTCAGGTCAATTTGGACTTCGCTTTCCGGAGTGCGAACCAGGCGGAGCAGCTCCCGTTTCGGTTTTTTATCCCGGCAGCCCACGCAGATGCGCATGGGAATTTTACGCTGTTTGGCCATTCTACCGTTCCGCCTCCTTTGTTAGACTAGGCGCGCTTAAACATTCTCCGAGTCGCTTCCTGCCTCCTCCGGAGCGCTCTCATCAGCGGCATCTTCCGGGGCGCTTTCCGCCCCTTCTTCTGCGCCGCCGTTCAAAGGCTTTTCACCGGCAGTCCCTTCCGGCGCAGTCCCTTCCGTCCCGGCTATCTCTTCCTCCCCGGACGCGGCAGCACCATTCTTCTTTTCATTATTGCCCAGGCCCAGTGATGAGAAACGCTCCTGGGCAATTTGCGATTCGCTGCAGATATCAATCTTGAAGCCCGTAATTTTCGCGGCCAGCCGCGCATTTTGCCCCTCTTTGCCTATGGCCAGCGAAAGCTGGTTATCAGGGACAATTACCAGGGCCTCATTTTCATTCATCTCCACCGCTACTACCTTGGCCGGGCTTAGGGCATTGCCCAGGTATTCTTCAGGGTCCTCGCTCCACCTGATAATATCAATTTTCTCACCGCGCAACTCATTGCTTATGGCCTGCACCCGGCTGCCCCGCGGGCCGACACAGGAGCCGACGGGATCAACGTCCTTGTTCTTGGAATATACCGCCAGCTTGGCCCGGTAGCCGGGCTCCCTGGCTGCGGCTTTTATTTCCACGATTCCATCGTATATTTCGGGAACCTCCAACTCAAAGAGCCTTTTTAAAAACACGGTATGGCTGCGGGAAAGGATTACCTGGGGCCCCTTGCTGCTCTTCCTGACTTCCACGATCACGGCCTTAACTCTATCGTTCAACCGGTAGCGCTCAAAAGGCAGCTGCTCCTCCTGGGGCAGGATCCCCTCAACCCGGCCCAGATCGACAATTACATTGCGGTGTTCAAAACGGCGCACCGTTCCCGTGATTATATCGTCAACCCGATCCAGAAAATCGCTGTAAATCTGCGCCCGTTCCGCCTCCCTGATTCTTTGAATAATTACCTGTTTGGCGGTTTGAGCGGCAATGCGCCCGAATTCCCGGGGAGTAACCTCTATCTCAACCAGGTCTCCCAGCTGGCAGCGAGGATCATAAACCCGGGCTTCGTAGAGCTCCACCTCCTGATGCGGCAGCTTCACCTCATCGACTACCTTAAGCTGTGAAAAAACTTTTATTGCTCCCGATTCCCGGTCAATAGTTACCCTGACATTGCCGGAAGCCTGGAAATCTCTCTTGTAAGCCGAGATCAAGGCTGCTTCCAGGGCTTCAAAGAGAATCTCCAGTTCAATCCCTTTCTCTTTTTCAATTGCCTTCAAAGCGGCAATAAGCTCCTTGCTGTTAACCGAAATTTTAACCTGACCTCCTTTCAGCTCTGCGCCCGTTCCCTTTAGGGCCGGTACCATAAGTGAGCTTTTTTAATCTGCTCCAGCGGTATCTTGATCCTCTCCCCTTTTTCAGGGAGCAGCTCCACGAAGCCTTCACCGGCTCCGAGAAGCCTGGCGCCAAAATATTTTTCCCCTGCAACCGGTTCGTGGGTATATATTTTCACCATTTTCCCCTGGAATCGCCGGAAATCACTTTCCCGGGTCAGAGCGCGCTCCACGCCCGGCGAGGAAACTTCGAGAATATAACTCTGGGGAATGGGATCATAGGCGTCAAGCAATCCTGAGATGTCTCGGCTGACCGCCTCGCAGTCGGCAATAGTTACTCCATCGGGCTTGTCAATATAGATACAGAGATGTCCTTTCCGTCCGGCGTTGTAGTCGAGCCGGACCAGCTCCATACCGTGCTCTTCAATAATGGGCTGCACCAGCCGGACCAGCTTTGCTTTCAATTCTTCCCTGGACATCTGTCCACTCCCTTCAAAAGATCTTCAATTAACAGGAAAGAGTGGGAAAACCCACCCTTTACCAGAAAATCCGCATCGCCTTTAAAAGAGTATCACAAATGAACCTGAAATGCAAGGAAAAGGAAAGAATTTGCCGCTATTTTATATGGGGATCGGTCCTGGCCGCATATTTAATGATCTCCCAGTACATTTTGCCTCTGGCGGCAAGGCCTTTCCAAAAACCGAATTTCTCCTCTTTCATCATGTGGGAAAGGTCTGCAAGGGTAACCTGGGCTACGGGGATCTTGTGCTCTTCCACGTAACGGTGCAGGGCTACCTCCACCCCGAAACGGGCCAGGTCTAGATCTGAAATCCGGTCCAGGATATCCCGCTTCAGGGCCCGCTGCCCGGTTAAATAGGGCGCCATTTTTTGCGCCAGATCGGTGGCTACCCGCCCCTTTTTAAACACTCCCAGGCTCATCAGGGCCTCCCCGCCCAAGACCGGCCTGAGCAGGGCGGCAATATGATCTTCCCGCAGCCCAATGAGATCGGCATCGAGAAAGAGTATAATCCCGGCCCGCGTATGATCCAGGCCCGCTTTCATGGCGCCTCCCTTGCCCCTGTTCTCTTCCAGCTCGACAAGCTTCACGCCTTTGAATTGCCGGGCTATCTCCACTGTATTATCGGTGGAGCCGTCGCTAACGACAATAATCTCGTTTATCGCTTTACATTTCTGCAGGACGGAGAGTACGCCGCCGATGGTTTTCTCTTCGTTGTATGCAGGTACAATTGCCGCTATGCGCACCTTTCTACCTCCCAAATTTATCCTCACAGTCCCTTGTTTTGCGGAGAATATTACAATTCAACTCTTCCTGAAGAGCTTCCAGCAACCTATCTTGCGGTACCGTGCGGATAATTTTACCCCGGCGAAAGATAAGGCCTCGCTTGCGGCCGGCAGTAATGCCGATATCCGCTTCCCGGGCCTCGCCGGGGCCGTTAACGGCACAGCCCATCACGGCCACCTTCACCGGATGGGAATAATCCCGAAGCAGCAGGGAAACTTGTTCGACTAAAGATACCAGGTCTACCGTGCAGCGGCCGCAGCTGGGGCAGGAAATTAGCTCCGGCCCGCTTGGCTGGCGCAAGCGCAGCACCTCCAGTATTTGCCGGGCCAGGCGAACCTCGGCCAGAGGATCGGCGGTTAAAGAGACGCGTATAGTGTCACCGATCCCCTCCGCCAGCAAGGTCCCGATCCCCACGGCGCCCTTAATGGTCCCTATTTCCAGCGGGCCGGCAGCGGTGACGCCGAGGTGAAGGGGATATCTAACCTGACCCGCAATCAGACGGTAAGCCTCGATGGTGGTGAGCACGTCGGAAGCTTTTAGCGAAACCACGATGGAGCTAAAACCGGCCTCCTCCGCCTCCTTGAGATAAACCAGTGCCGATTCCACCAGGGCGGCGGCAGTGATTCCACCATGCTTTACCAGCAGATGCCGCTCCAGGGAGCCGGCGTTAACCCCAATCCGCAGAGCGGCGCCGTAACGGATTGCCCTGCGGCAAAGTTCGCGCAGCCGCGCCTTTCCGCCCATATTGCCCGGGTTAATCCTAATCTTGGCTGCGCCCTGCTCAAGCGCCCGGTAGGCCAGGCGGATATCAAAATGAATATCTGCGACCAAGGGGACGGGACTTTCCCGGACCAGCTCACCGAGAGCTGCGGCAGCCGCCTCATCGGGAACGGCCACCCGGACCAGTTCGCATCCAGCCGCGGCCAGGAGCCGGATCTGTTTCAGGGTGGCGGCTATATCGCTGGTCCTGGTATTGGTCATCGATTGTATCACCACCGGCGCTCCTCCGCCGATGATAAGATCGCCCACCTTGACGGCGAGTGAACTGCGGCGGGCGGCAGAATTCATAGCATGTATCCCCCTTCGCACAATCCGGCCTTACCTGCCGGGCAAGATATCCCAGCGGAGAAGGTCGTTATAGGTTACCAGCAGGATGAGCAAGAGCAATAAGGCAAAGCCGATAAAATGAACCATCCCTTCCTTTTCCGGGTCGATGGGCCGGCCGCGCAGGGCCTCGATAAGTATAAACAGGAGTCTGCCCCCGTCCAGGGCCGGGATGGGCAGCAGGTTCACCAGCCCCAGGCTGATGCTGATCAGGGCGGTCAACCAGAGCAGGTTTACAATACCGGTTCGGGCCACCGCGCCAATAGTAATCACTATCCCCACCGGACCGGTAATATCCAGCGGAACTTGCCCGGTAAACACCTGGAAAATAGAAGCGATAATCATCCCGAATTGCTCGAAGCTGCTCCCCAGCGCTCTCCGGAATTGATATTTTTGCACCAGCGGGGTGATGCCGATCTTCCCTTTGCCGCTTTCCGGTGACGGTTCTGCGATAAGAGTGAACTCTTTAATCATCCCGTCTCGCCGCACGAGCAAGACCAGCTCTTCACCGGGATGCTTCTCTATAACCCTGACGACTTCTTCCCATTTCTCCACCGGTTCGCCGTTGATCGCGGCAATTTCGTCTCCCTCTTGCAGGCCTGCGCTTTCGGCGGGCGTTCCGGGAAGAACGTTTCCAATAGTGGAGCGGTCAAGGTACTGCACCCCGACAATGAAGTAGAAAATGATAAAGAAAAGCAGTATAGACAGCAGGAGATTCATCACCGGCCCCGCAGCCATGATCGCCGCTCTTCTTGCAGGCGCCGTTCCGGGCAGGCTCCCCGGTTCATTGATCTCATCGGGATTTTCGCCGAGCATCCGGCAAAACCCTCCCAGGGGAAAAAGCCGCAGGGAATACACAGTTTCTCCTTTCTGGCGGCTAATTACCCTGGGCCCCATACCGATGGCCAGCTCCAGGACTCTAACCCCGTTTAGACGGGCGGCGATGAAATGGCCGAACTCGTGAACGAAAACCAGGATGCCGAATATTATTACTGCAGCTATAAGCGTTTGCATGAGATATCAACTCCTGTCCTCAAGCTCATTAAGCAGCGACTGTGCGCAGCGGCGCGCCCACCGGTCCGCTTCTTCCAGTTTATCACGTTCCGGCTTTTCGATCACGCTATGCGCGGCCATAACCCCTTCGATGAGCCTGGGGATATCGGTAAATCTAAGATCGCCTTTTAGAAAATATTCCACCGCCACCTCGTTGGCGGCGTTGAGACAGGCCGGCATTGTTCCGCCGGCACGCATGGCCCGGTAGGCCAGTTCAAGGCAGGGAAAGCGCTTCACATCGGGCTCTGTGAAGGAAAGCTCCTGCCCACGAAAATCAAATCGCGGCCATGGGTTCGCCTTCCGCTCCGGGTAACTGAGCGCGTATTGAATGGGCAGGCGCATATCCGCCGGACCCAGTTGGGCAATTACCGACCCGTCAATAAATTCAACCGCTGAATGGATGATGCTCTGCGGGTGAATTACCACCTGAATCCGGTCCAGCGGCAAGCCAAAAAGCCAGTACGCTTCGATTACCTCAAATCCCTTATTCATTAAAGTAGCCGAATCAACTGTAATTTTCGGCCCCATGGTCCAGTTGGGATGGGCCAGCGCTTCGGCCGGAGTGGCCCGGGATAGTTTTCCCTCTTCCCAATCCCTGAAAGGCCCTCCCGAAGCTGTCAGCCAGATCCGGCTGACCTGAGAAATAGAAACGCCGCCCAGTGACTGGTAGATGGCTGAATGCTCGCTGTCCAGGGGGAAGACCCGCTCCAGATCCAGGAGTCCCCTCCGGGCCAGAAGCTCACCCCCCGCAACCAGGGTCTCTTTATTGGCCAGGGCCACGGTTTTCCCGGCCTCCAGCGCTTCCAGGGTGGGGACGAAGCCAGTAAAGCCCACCAGGGCGTTCACCACCATATCCGCAGAAGGCCACCGCGCCGCAGCAACCAGTCCTTCCGGTCCTGCTTCGACCCGGCAATCAAGATCGCGCAGGGCGTGCTTGAGCTCCGCGGCCGCAGCGGGATCTTTTAAAACGGCCAGTTCCGGCCGGAAACGGCGCACCTGCTGCTCCAGCAGATCGCGGTTGTTGCCCCCCGCCAGGGCGACGATGCGGCAGCTGCCTCCGAGATTTTCTACAACTTCCAGCGTTTGGCGCCCAATGGAGCCGGTCGAGCCCAGCAGGGCTATTTTCTTCGCCATTCCCTTGCCCCCTTTTCCCTGCAAGAATACTCTTAGCCGAGGAGCGCGAAAAAGTAATAGATCATGGGGGCGGTAAAGAGAAGGCTGTCAAAGCGATCCAGGATCCCGCCATGCCCGGGAATTAACCGTCCCGAATCTTTCACCTCGAACTGGCGCTTTAAAGCCGACTCCAGCAGGTCCCCCAGCTGCGCAAAAACTGAAATCCCCACTCCAAGCAGCGCCGCTTTTCCCGGAGTCAGCCCGATCCAGCCGGGATAGAAAAAGGCAACAAGGAGGGCCAGCAAAACCGTGCCGGTAATAGCTGCACAAGCCCCTTCTACAGATTTCTTGGGGCTGATCGCTGGAGCAAGTCGCTTCTTTCCCCACTTTATCCCGGCAAAATAGGCAAAAGTATCGTTGGCCCAGACTCCCACAAGAAGAATGAATGTATAAGTAAGCCCTTGCGGCAGCTGGCGCAGCAGAATCATGTAACCGCCAAAACCGCCAAGATAGATTATGCCCCAGAGAATAAGTGCCAATTCATGGATGTCCGTTTTTTCAAAATAGAGTAAAAGAAAAACGGCAAGGCTCATCATGATAAATATAACTGCGGGTAAAATAAGTTCCACGTCCTGAATAGAGCCCAGGTAAAGCATGGTCAAAAATATGGAGGCGCCGGCGTAGCCGATAAAATCCGGCAGGTGATAGGCCCTGCTTTTAAGTAACGCTGTATATTCGCGCATCCCCAAATTGGCGACAAGAAGAATAAAGAAGGCATAATATGCTCCCCCCAGGTATACCAGTCCCAGAATTATGGGGATACCAACCATGGCCGATAGAATGCGTAAATGAAGCACCAACAACTCACCTCTGTTCGGGATAAATCCGGCCGAAGCGCCGTTCCCGCTGTTGAAAATCGCGGATTGCCTGGAGCAGGTGGACCCTGCCGAAATCAGGCCAGTAGACCGGGGTAAACCAGAGCTCGCTGTAGGCCAATTGCCAGAGCAAAAAGTTGCTGATCCTGAACTCGCCGCCTGTCCGGATCAGCAGGTCGGGATCGGGCAGCCCGGCGGTGTAAAGATAAGCGGCAAAAGACTTCTCGCTTATAGCAGGCCGGATTTTGCCTTTCTGCAAATCTTCCAGCACTGCTTGCACCGCCCGGACAATTTCCATCCGCGCGCCGTAATTCAGGGCGAAATTGAGGATCATGCCGCTGTTTCCCGCAGTCGCATCCAGGCCCTTGGCAATTGCCCGCTTCACCTTTGCCGGCAGCCTTTCCGGATCTCCCATCAGCTTGACCCGGACATTTTTCCTGACCAGCTCCGGCAGCTCGCTTTGGAGGTACTGCTCCGGCAGGCTCATCAAAAAATCGATTTCCTGGGGCGGTCGCCGCCAGTTTTCTGTGGAGAAGGCAAAAAGCGTGAGCACCTTTATTCCCAGGTGATTGCTGAAACGGACCACTTCCCGGACCGTTTCCACTCCCTGGCGGTGGCCGGCGGAGCGAGGCAGGCCCCTCTCCCTGGCCCAGCGCCCGTTCCCGTCCATGATCATGGCCACGTGCCCGGGGATCCTGGTGCGGTCGATTTCTTTAAAGATCTCCTCTTCCCGGAGTGTTAACTCCATTGTCACAGCCTCACTTTTTGTTTTGTGTGACTATACGCCAGCGGCTCCCCCTGCACAGGAAGAGCCGCATTTAAAAGAATTGCCGGCCTCCGGGCGTAGGTAAAACTTGCCCGTAGCCTCTATACTTCCATCACTTCTTTTTCTTTTGCCTGGAGAAGCTCATCGATCCGGGCGATTTTCTCATCCGTCAGCTCCTGAATCTCATCCTGGGCCCTCCGCCACTCATCTTCCGAGATCTCGCTCGATTTTTCCAGCTGTTTGAGCGACTCGTTGGCGTCGCGGCGAATATTCCGGATGCTGACCCTGCTCTCTTCAGCCTTCTTACGCACATGCTTGACCAGTTCGCGGCGCCTCTCTTCAGTCAGCTGGGGAATGGAGAGCCTGATAATATTGCCGTCATTTACCGGTGTAAGACCAAGATCAGATTTTAATATGGCTTTCTCAATATCCCCCATCGACGATTTGTCCCACGGCTGAACTACCAGGAGCCGCGGCTCCGGTGCTGTGATCCCGGCCAGCTGGATCAGCGGAGTGGGTGTGCCATAGTAGTTCACCTCAATCCGATCCAGCAAGGCGGGGGTGGCCCTTCCCGCCCGCAAGGTGGCCAGTTCGCGCTGAAAAGCGCTGATAACCTTATCCATACGCTCGCCGGCTTCGATATAGATTTCTTCTACCATAAACTAACCACCTTTTATTAAGGTTCCAATTCTCTCTCCCATGATTGCTCTCTTAATATTTCCGGAGTGAAGTCCGAACACAACCAGCTTAATCTGGTTATCCATGCACAGCGAGGCTGCGGTTGTGTCCATCACCCCAAGGCCGCGTTTAATTACCTCCAGGTAGCTCAACTCGGTGAAGCGGTTGGCCTCAGGATACTTTAAGGGATCGGCATCGTAAACCGCATCGACCTTTCCCTTGGCCAGCAGGATTACTTCGGCCTCTATTTCTGCGGCGCGCAGGGCGGCGGTAGTATCCGTTGAAAAATAAGGGTTTCCGGTGCCCCCGGCAAAGATGACCACACGCCCTTTTTCAAGATGCCGCAGCGCCCGGCGCCTGATATAGGGCTCCGCTACCTGGCGCATCTCCAGGGCCGACTGGACCCTGGTATCTACCCCATTTCGCTCAAGGGCATCCTGCAGCGCCATGGCGTTAATTACTGTGGCCAGCATGCCCATATAATCCGCCGTAGCCCGGTCCATGCCCGCTTGCTCCGCTGCGGCGCCTCTCCAGATATTGCCTCCTCCGACGACGATGGCGATCTGCACGCCCGAGCCGACAAGCTCTTTCAACTCGCCGGCTATATTCTCCAAGACCTTCTGGTCTATACCGGTACCTCTTTCTCCCGCCAAAGCTTCGCCGCTTAACTTCAAAACCACCCGATTATAGGCAGGCTTTTCCACTCGCCAACCCTCCAGACTTATTCGACAACTTCAGGCGGCAATCCTTTTTTAGATATAAAAAAGAACACGCAGGGTGTTCTTTTTTACTGTTTTTAATCGCTGCCGGAGGATTTCTCCTCCACCTCTTCGCCAACAGCGAAGCGGCTGAAGCGCCGGATGATGATGTTTTCTCCGATCCTGGCGATCAGCTCGTGAAGCAGATCGCGTATGGAGCGATCGGGATCCTTAATGTAAGGTTGCTCGAGAAGACAATTTTCCTGGTAGAATTTGGCGATACGCCCTTCAACGATTCGCTCTATCACCTTCTCCGGTTTCCCTTCACGGAGGGCCTGATTGCGCAATATAGAGCGCTCCTTCTCCAGGACCGCGGCGGGGACATCGTCCCTATCAACATAAAGGGGATTTGACGCCGCCACCTGCAGGCAGATATTGCGCGCAAATTCCCTGAACTGTTCATTGCGGGCCACAAAATCGGTTTCGCAGTTTATCTCCACAAGCACGCCCACCTTGCCTCCGAGGTGGATATAGGAATCAATAATCCCCTGCGCCGCAACGCGGCCGGCCCGCCGCGCCGCCGCGGCCAAGCCTTTTTCTCTTAGAATAATTATGGCTTTCTCTTCGTCTCCGCCGGCTTCCTGGAGCGCTTTTTTACAATCCATCATCCCGGCACCTGTTTTTTCACGTAAAGCCTTGACTGTTTTTGCATCAATCTGCATTCAATCTCCTCCTATACCGCTGCCCGGATGGCAGCTGCTATGCCTCCTCGGCAATAGTCTCTTCTTCAGCTTTCTCCGCCCTTTTAACGGCCTCATTCTCCCCGGCTTCTAGAGCTTCTACAGCTTCTATAGCTGCTTCTCCGGGAAGCCCCTCCCCTGTGCCGCTTTCATCGTCCCCGGCCTGCTCTTCTTCAAGGAGATGGCGCCCTTCGATAACCGCATCAGCCAGGAGCGAGGTGATCAGCTTGATGGCCCTGATAGCGTCGTCGTTTCCCGGGATGATGTAATCAATCTCATCGGGGTCGCAGTTGGTATCAACGATGGCGATGATGGGGATGCCCAGCTTGCGCGCTTCTGCAACCGCAATTCTCTCTTTGCGCGGGTCCACGACATAGACGGCATCGGGCAAGGCCTTCAAGTTTCTAATCCCCCCCAGAAACTTAAGCAGCTTTTCATGTTCGTGCTTTAGGATAAGCACCTCTTTTTTGGGCAGCAGATCAAAGGTGCCGTCTTCTTCCATTCTCTCCAGAGCATGCAGCCTCTCTATCCGCCGGCTGATGGTCTGGTAATTGGTAAGCATCCCGCCGAGCCAGCGCTGATTCACGTAGTGCATACCGCATCTTTCAGCTTCAAACCGTATCGATTCCTGGGCCTGTTTCTTGGTGCCCACAAAAATAATCTGTCCACCCCGCGCAGCGAGATCGCGCACAAAATTGTAAGCTCCATCCATAAGCTTAACTGTTTTCTGCAGATCAATAATGTAGATGCCGTTGCGCTCGGTAAAGATATAGCTTTTCATCTTGGGGTTCCAGCGGCGGGTTTGGTGCCCGAAGTGAACTCCCGCTTCGAGCAGCTGTTTCATGGTTACGACAGGCAAACAAATTCCTCCTTTGGTTATCCACCGCGCTCCCTCGCCGCCCCTTCCGCGGCCTGCAGCCGGCCGACCCGGTCCGGGCTCCGGAGGCGTGTGTATTTAATTTTATCCGCCGGTAGTATAGCACAGTTGCCGCCGGAAGGCAACGAGTTGAACAGCACTTTCCCTTCTTTAAAAACTATTTTCTCTAATTAACAAGCAAATCCGATGTGTTCTTCCAAGATTTAACTTTGACAAAACGCTTAAAATGTTATATATACAAATATATATTATATCCTTTGAATTTTGCATGATGTACTTAATAACGAGAATATTATGCAAGGAGGTGCTAATCTCAGTAGTAGCGCTGGAGCAGTCGTGGCAAACCCTGTTGTGAAAAATCAAAAATTTAAAGGGGGTTTATCGCGTGACTAAAAAAGCTTTCCTGTTGTTGACGCTGATTCTCTGCCTCTCCGTGGCTCTAATCGTTGCCGGTTGTGCAGAGAAGGACGGAGAGGAAGTTGTTGAAGAGAAAGAAGAGATTGTCATAGGAGCGGCAAGGTCATACACCGGCCCGCTTGCCATCCAGGATGTAAGCTGCTTCGGCCCTGTTTACCGCATGTGGATCGATGAAGTAAATGAGCGCGGCGGCATCTACGTAGAAGAATACGGGAAAAGGCTGCCGGTAAGGCTGCTGAAATACGACGACACCTCAGACATGAACACCATGACCAACCTGCTGAAAAAACTGATCGTGGAAGACGAAGTCGATTTCCTCCTGGCACCCATCAGCACCGCTTTTCTAAAAGCGGCAGCCCAGATCTGCAACGAACATAACTTCCTTTTAATTGGCGCCGAGGGCGGGGCCAAGGAACTGGAACCGCTAATGGCCGAGATGCCCTACTTCTTCTCTCTACTTAACTACGCCACGCAGCAGGCGGGGCCCCTGGTTGATATGCTCGCAGAGCACAATATTGAATCGGCGGCCATAATCTATATCGAAGACCAGCACGGCCTTGAGTATAAGAACGATCTGGTGCCGCTCCTCGAGGATGCCGGCATCGAGGTAGTTTTTGACAAGGCCATCCCCATGGGCGTTAAAGACGTTTCCTCAATTATCGAAGAAGCCAAGTCGAAAAATGCCAAGGCTCTCCTCTGCTGCGCTTATCCGGACGAAAACTTTGCCGTCATGGACGAATGCATAGCTTCTGATTACAACCCTGACGTGATCCTCTTCGGACCGGGTGCCTGTTTCGAGGTTTTCTATCAGATCTATGGCGAGAATTCGGAAGGCGTCATGGGCTGGGGAGCCTGGAACGAGAAGAGCTCGGACAAGCTTAAGGACCTGGCGGAGCGGCTGATTGCTCACCAGGGCGGCGAGAGAAATATGGACTGGTGGGGCATGGCCATCTACTATGCCGGGCTGGAGGCGCTGGAGCAGGCCATCGAGAAAGCCGGCACGCTGGATCACGAGAAGATTAAGGATATCCTGGCCACTGAAAAATTCGATACCGTCGTCGGCGAACTCTGGTTTGAAAACGGCGGCGTCCCGGCCGAGTGCTATCCCGGACAGGTCGGCCAGTGGCAGAATGGAATCTTTGAAGTGGTAGCCCCGAACGATAAGGCTACCAATGATCCGCTCATTCCCAAGCCTAAGTGGCAGGCTAAATCTGAATAATAAACAAGTTAACTGACGGTGACTAGGAAGATGCAGGCTACCTGAAGTGTTGCAAGCAGTCCGGCGACTTCGTGGAGCCGGCGGAACACCGCGCGGGTAGCCTGCATTGCTAATTCAGCGGATGGGAGTGAGCACATGATATCTTTCATTAATATATTCGTGAACGGTTTACTATTGGGTGGAATATATGCAATTACCGCAGTGGGGCTGAGCATGCAATACGGGGTAGCCCGAATTTTAAACATCGCCCACGGCGAATTTATCATGGTCGGCGCCTTTCTTACCTGGATGCTCCATACATCCCTAGGTATAAATCCGCTTTTCTGCCTCGCCCTGGTAGGACCAATATTATTTCTGCTGGGCTACCTGGTTCGACATTACCTCTTTAAAACGCTTAGGGAGCGAACTCCTTCTCCGGCGGCATTTGAAGGCAATTCCATGTTGATGGCTTTTGGACTGTTATTTGTGATCCAGAGCCTGGCCATTTTTATCTGGGGTAAAAGCATTGTCGGCTATTCTTTCATGCCCTACTCGGTTTACCTTGGTGAGATCCGCTTTGCGGCCAACCGGCTGGTAATCATGGTAGCGGCCGTGGCGATCTGCTTCCTTTTCTACCTCTTTCTTACCCGGACCCGAACCGGCAAAGCAATCCGTGCCGCATCGCAGGATTCTGACGCGGCTGCCCTGATGGGAGTGGATATCAACCGGATGCTGACGCTCTGCTTTGCCCTTGGCGCCTTAATGGCCGGCTTTGCCGGCGTTTTGGTAAGCATGGATGTTAAATTAAATGCCACCATGGGCATGGAGTATACCATTATCGCCATCATCGTAATTGTCCTCGGCGGCCTGGGCAGCATTCCCGGCAGCCTGGTTGGCGGTTTTCTCCTGGGTATATTTGGCAGCATCGTCAGCGGTATCGAGCCGGGATTAACCCTGGCGGCTTACTACCTGCTGTTTATGGTCCTGCTGCTGGTAAAACCGTCGGGCATATTTGGGAGGTAGCGCTGAAGATGAAATTGAAAACCGATGCGAAAAATGTCTCTTACCTGGTAATTATAATTTTAATCCTGGCTTTTCTGGTTGCCGTACCCTTTATCAGCAAGCCTTACACTGTTATTCTTTTAAAAAATATACTCATGTTTGTCGCACTTACCTTGAGCTGGGCGCTATTTTCCGGCCCTACCGGCTACATCTCCCTGGCTACGGCTGCTTTTTACGGCGCGGGGATTTATACCGCAGCCTACCTGGGCGATGTGCTGCCCCTGCCGGTTATGGTCTTATGCGGCGGCGTGGCCAGCTTTTTGCTGGCTTTAATCATTGGCGCCATAACTTTAAGGCTGCGGGGAATTTACTTTGCCATATTTACTCTGAGCTCTGTTGAGCTGATCAAGCATGTGCTGCACTGGATTGAAATCACCGTCCTGGGAAAGCGGGGGCGTCCCGTGGTCAAAGTGAGCGACTCCACGGTATTTTATGTCATATTGATTATCGTGGTGCTGTTATTAGTCACCACATACTTTTTAAAGCGCTCCAGGTACGGCATGGCCATGTCCTCTATCGGCAGCTGTGAAGAGGCGGCGGCCCATATCGGTGTTAATGTAGTCCGGGTGAAAGTGTTTACCTTTGCCCTCAGCTCCTTTTTCATCGGTCTTACAGGAGCGATCATGGCTACAGGCTTGATTTATATCGATTCTCAAATCGCTTTTGACTTGAATTACTCCTTTTTCCCCACTTTGATGGCCACTTTCGGCGGTTTGGGGAATATTTTTGGCCCCGTGATCGGAGCCGTTCTATTTTCATACCTGCGGGAAATTCTAATTACCAAGTTTCCCTATGTATACATGCTAATCTTCGGTTTAGTGATGATTCTCACCATTCTCTATCTGCCCAACGGTATCATTGGTCTGGCACAAACAATAAAGGTGAAGTTTTTGGGAGGAAAAGATGCAACTGCTACAGGTCGAAAAGTTAACTAAAAACTTCGGCGGGCTGACTGCGGTATCCGGCGTAGACTTCCATGTTAATAGAGGTGAAATAATGGGCTTGATCGGCCCCAACGGCGCCGGTAAAACCACGTTATTTAACCTTATTTCCGGAACCTATGTGCCCAACGCGGGGAAGATAGTTTTTAACGGCGAAAGCATTGGCGGTTTAAAGCCAAATTACATCTGCCGGAAAGGGCTGGTGCGCACCTTTCAGACGGTCAAAATTTTCCCCGAGATGACCGTTTTTCAAAATGTGCTCATGGGAGCCCTCTTTGGTTCGGAAGGCAAAACATGGCCCGAAGCGAACGCGGAAACCGGGGAGATCCTTGATTTCACCGGGTTGACCCCTTTGAGCGACACCCCGGCGGGAAGCCTGACCCTGGTCAACCAGAAGCGCGTTGAAGTAGCCCGGGCCCTGGCCGCCAAACCCAGGCTGCTGCTCCTCGATGAGATGATGGCCGGTTTGAACCCGGCCGAAGTAGCCGAATCCATGGAGCTGGTCACCCGGATCCGGGATCGAGGGATTACCATTATCATGATTGAACACGTGATGAAAGCGATTATGAATATCTGCAAGCGGATCATTGTCCTGCATCACGGCAAAAAAATTACCGAGGGCACACCGGCAGAGATCTCCACCAACAAGACCGTTATTGAAATCTACCTGGGAGAGGAAGAGCAAGCTCATGCTGGAAGTTAAAAACCTGAACGTCTTTTACGGCAACATCCAGATATTATGGGACATATGCCTGAAGGTGGAAGAGGGTGAAATAGTCGCCCTCGTGGGAGCCAACGGTGCGGGTAAAACGACTCTTCTCAATGCCATCACCGGGCTGGTAAAACCGGCCTCGGGATCCGTTACCTTTATGGGCCGGGATATTACCGGCTTTCCTCCCAATGCCGTGGTAGAGATGGGCATATCCTATTTCCCCGAGGGCGGGCGGCTTTTTCCCGACATGTCCCTCCTGGAAAACCTGGAAATGGGCGCTTATCTCAAGACTTCCTGGAAGCAGAGAAAAGAAAGGCTGGAAAGAGTCTACCGGATTTTCCCGCTTTTAAAAGAGCGCCGCAGGCAGCTGGCCAAGACCCTCAGCGGCGGCGAGCGCCAGATGCTGGCCATGGGCCGCGCCCTCATGTCCGGTCCAAGGCTGGGTCTTTTTGACGAACTCTCTTACGGCATGGCGCCCAAGCTGGTTAAAGAATCGTTCCAGATGCTGCAGAAGCTGCGCGACAACGGCCTCACCATCTTGCTAAATGAACAGAACGTCAAGCAGAGCCTGGAAATCGCCGACCGCGCCTATGTCCTGGAAAACGGCAGAATTGTCTCCGGCGGCTCCTGCGAGGAGCTCCTGCACAGCGACCATGTCCGGAAAGCCTATCTTGGCCTGTAAGATAATATACGCAATTCAACAGTCCCTCTTTGGACCGCAGCTCCAGGGAGGGCTTTTATTCTCCAAGAATAACAGG
>JAAZHP010000138.1 GCA_012510625.1 Bacillota bacterium | reverse complement strand
GTCGCAGACCACATGATAGGTTTTATTAACCAGGCCGCAGCCGTATTCCTCGCAGCGCACAGGATTCCCCGCGAAGCAAAACTTGCCGGCGATCTCCAGCATGGGTCCATCTCCCATAACTAAGGGTTAAAATCAAAGCATTTGCATAAATTATAGTATATTTACAAAAGATCTGTAACAAACAATCCATTAATAAAAAAGGCATCGATTAGTTGGCTGCTTTCCAATTGATGCCTTTTTTAATTTATTCTTGGCAGTAGGGATGTCCAATACGCCTGGCTACTTCTTCATTTTCTCAATTATTTCTTCTACTTCTTCAACACCCTCGGCATAAAACTTTTCTTCTTCGGGATCAAGTTCCTTTAATAATCTCAGAAATTCACCGGCATGTACTCTTTCTTCGTCTGCAATATCCTTCAAGACCTCAATTGCCAGCTCATTATCGATTGATTCCGCCAATTGCATGTAAAGCTGAACTGCCTCATACTCCGCGGCAATCATAAAACGGATTGCCCTGATCAATTCCTGGTGAGTTAGTTTACGGTCTTTAGCCAGTCCGGAAAAAGCGTGTCCAAACTCGGGCATATCTTTCACCTCCAGCTTTTATTTTAGTATGCATAAATTTGTCCTTCAGAACACCACAAATGCTTCATTTTTATAGACTAATTTTTCAATGCTCCACGTAATCTGTATTAATTATAGGAGACTTCTTATTTTTGATCAACAAGTCAAGGGTTACCTTTTCATTAAAAAAAGGAGCCGCTTCCTGCTTTCGCTTAAGGAGGCGGCTCGCTTTAGGCTGTTGAACTATTTAATCTTATGCCGGGAGCCGTTGGCGCCTGGAGGCCAACTGTATTCCGGCCAGCAGCGCCAGGCTCCCCAGGAGGACGTAGGATGCCCATTCACCGCCCGTCGGAGGCAGAACCTCGCCGCTGGACTGGGCCGTGAAGATCCACTTTACGCCGGCGCTCTTGCCCTGGTATTCATTTCCCGTTGCCGGGCCGGGAAGATGCACCGTAGCCGTCAGCTCGCCGCTCTCTCCGGGGTGATAGCGGCCCAGGTAAATGGAGGCGTCTCCGGCAAAGCCGGCCACCGGTCCCCGGTAGAGCTCCTTGCCGCGATAGAGGACCGTCAGTTCCATTACCTCAAATAAACTGGGCTTCTCGGCAGTAACATCCTCAGCCCGCATCCAGAGATCGTACCACTTTGAATAATCATTTTTAATTGTTATTGTTGCCGTGCGGGTATCTCCCGGGCTCATATTCTGCAGGTCAAACAGCTTTCCTTCCGCCGGCAACAGCACCAGGCCCGCCGCTCCCCCTACCAGCTTCAGATCGGTAGTCGCGGCCAGTGCCGGGAAAGCGGCTAACAGCACCAGCAGCATCGCGCAGAAGGCCGCGGCCAACTTCGTCATCGTTTTCAAACGGCTGCCTCCCTTCTTTTGAGTTGGGGGGTAGGTAATTTTCCGGGCCGTTTTACCGGGATTACGGAGCCACCCATTGCTCTACGCTTGCCGGCAGGGATGTAAGCCCCCAG
>JAAZHP010000137.1 GCA_012510625.1 Bacillota bacterium | reverse complement strand
CGACGGCGTGGAAGCTACAAAACGCTGCCTTGCCGCAAGTCCAGAATCAAAGGTGATCGTTCTCACCAGCAAGCCCGATGATGAGCTGGTGCTGCCGGCAATCCGGGCCGGCGCGTTTTCCTACCTGCTCAAGGATATCTCCGCTGCTGAACTTTCCGCGGCCATCCGCAGCGCCGTAGCGGGCCGGCCCACCCTCCATCCCATGGCGGCGGCGCGCATGATGCAGGAGATAAACGATCCGCTGCCGCACGCTGCCGGTGAGCTCAGCCCCCGTGAGCTGGAGGTCCTGAAGCTAATTGGGGAGGGCCTCACCAACAAAGAGATTGCCGAGCGCCTGTTCATTGCCGAGCGGACGGTCAAGAGCCATGTCACCCGTCTCCTGGAAAAACTCTCTTTGCGTGACCGCACCCAGCTCGCCATTTACGCTATCCGCAACAAGCTGTGTTAATTGCTAACCGCTATCTCCTCCCGTGATTATTACCGCGAACGTGGTTGACTTTCCTTTACATAGAAAATAGCGAGTTGACTTCGCCGGATCTAAGCCACTTTTTCGGCTCAGAAGCGGCGGTAGCTGGTAAGATAAAAAGGGATCAGACTTTTTTTCTGCGGCGGTGTATTAATATATGGAGAAGGAAAGGGACGGTGGCAGATGCCGCAGGATCTGTTGAGGGAAATGGTGGAGCAGCACGGGAACGCGATTTACCGCCTGGCCCAGCGGTATACGGGAGACAGATTCCTGGCGGAGGATATTGCCCAGGAGACATTCCTGCGCGCCTGCGCCAGGCTGCAGAGCTACGACCGGAGCAGGCCGGCCGGTCCCTGGCTGTTCCGCATCGCCTTGAATCTCTGCCGCAACCGGCGGCGCGCCGCCCGGGAAATCCCGGTGGAAGAACGATTCGCGGCAGAGGCCGACCCGGGGCCGGGGCCGGAACATATTTACCTGCAGCAAGAAACAGAGCAGGAGCTGGCCGCGGCGCTGCGGTCTCTGCCCCCGGTCTACCGGGAGGTGCTGATCCTGAAGCACGTAAACGAGTTAAGCTACGCTGAAATAAGCGCCGTTCTCGGCCTTAACCTCAGCCTGGTCAAAAACAGGCTTTACCGGGGCCGGATCATGCTGCGCGAAGCGCTGCAGAAAGGGGAGAATAAGCGGTGAAAAAGTGTCCCGGGCCGCTGACCTGGCAGGCCGTGGTGGATGGAGAAGAGGATGGGGCCCGGTATGCGGCGCACCTGGAGCGCTGCCCCGCCTGCCGGGCGGTCTACGATGAAATCAGGGAGGCGGCGGATCTGGCCGGCCGCCTGCGCTGCAGCGTGGTGCTCCCGCCCGGCTTTGCCGGCGCCGTGGCGGAGAAAGCCCGCACCCGCCTTGCCACGGCCCGCTCTCTCCCGGCGGGGCTTGTTGCGGCGTTGATGTTCGTTGTTACCGGGGCGTCTGCGCTGCTGCTGAGCCAGGGTTACTGGTCCTGGTGGCTGAGCGTAGGCCTGACCCGCAGCTGCAGCCTGCTTATGGACGCCTTCTTTGGGATAACTTACCTGGGAAAAAACCTCAACCAGGCCTGGCTGCTGGTGCCGGCCTTGCTGCTCGTTTTGCTGGAGATAGCAGCGTTGAAGAAACTAAAGACAGTGGAGGAATGTTAAAAGATGAAAAAGGCAAAGAGGGCTTTAGTGTTCCTTCTGGCCCTGCTGCTGCTCGCGGGAGTTGCCGCCGCCCAAGAAAACATTATCGAAGGGGACATCAACAAGGCCGCGGGAGACCTGGAGATTCTCCGCGGCACCATGGTAAACGGCAATGTCACCGTGAACATGGGTGAAGTTGATATTCTCGGCACGGTCAACGGAAATGTAAGCAACAACATGGGCCAGATCACCGTGCACGGAGAGGTCAACGGAAACGTGGAAGCCAACATGGGCCAGGTGCTGATCACGGGCAGTGTCAGCGGTGACGTGGTAGGGCGCATGGGCGAGGTGATCGTGGAAGGAGTTGTCGGCGGCAACGTGAAAGCGGAACTTGGTGCGGTTCAGATCAGGGGCACGGTTGCCGGCGGCGTAGACAGCGGCCTCGGCGAACTGCGTATTCCCGGCGAGGTGCTGGGAAATGTGAGCAGCCGGGGGAGAAAGGTGATTATTACCGGGACCGTCCGCGGGGATGTTTCGATCGCCCGCGGCATTGTCGAGCTCGGCCCCGAAAGTGAAGTCGGCGGCAGGGTTTATGTTGAAAAGGGCATGGTTAAGGCTGCCGAGGGGGCCCGGGCGGGCTCAATCGAGGTAGCCGAAGAGCTCAGCGAGGCCGAGATTGACCGGTTGTTCCGCTCGGAGGGGTATCGTTTCCACGGTCTCGATGACCTTGAGGATGTTGGGGATATCCTGGGGGCTGTATTTGATAGATTCGTCCGTGCTCTCAGCAGCATCAGGCCGTCTCCCAGGGGCTGGAGGTTCTCCCCCTGGATCTCACAGTTCGGCTGGCCCGGACGCGTAGCCCGGGGGCTGTTGAACATGGTGGTCCTGTTTGCCCTGGCCGCGCTGACCTTCACCCTTTTTCCGCGGCAGGTTCAATCTGCCGGGGAGGCGGTTTTATCCCGAACCGGCGCGGTGCTCGGCTGGGGATTGCTAGCCCTGGTCCTGGCCATACCCCTGATGATCCTCCTGGCGATCACGATCATCGGTATTCCCCTAATCTTTGTGGAAATGCTGGCGCTGGCGCTGGCCGGCATCCTTGGCTACACGGGCCTCTCCTGGCTTGTCGGTGGGAAAGTACTTGGCGCCGCCTCCGCAGGCACGGTCAATCCACTCGGAACGATTGCCCTCGGCGTACTGATCCTCGGCGCAGTCAGCATGATCCCACTGGCAGGGTCCCTTTTCTCTCTGGCGATATTAGTCCTGTCGGTAGGAGCAGCCCTGACTACTCGTTTCGGTACGCAGGGGCCGGCACCCGCCGGGGAGCCGCCGGCGCCCACTGAAACCGAATCGTAAGGGCTGCATCAAAAGAAAAGTCTGCGGGCGGGCGTGGAAGCCCGCCCCTACGTTTTTCCAGGAAAATCCCCCCCGGCCCCCCTTTTCAAAAGGGGGAGTTGGAAGTATTGCAATTTTCTTTTCGATCAATAGGCCTTAACTGCGGGGCGGGGATGGAACCCGCCCCTGCGTTTTTTCAGGAAATCCCCCCAGACGCCCTTTGAAAAGGCGGAGGCTTCTGCTTCTACTTGACAGGATGGGAACAATAATTACAATATAAATTAGTTTATACTATAAACCATATTTACGAGGTGGACGCCATGGAGAAGGAAACTCCCGGCCTGAACGAAGCGCTCTCCGACCTGGCTGCAATCAAAGAGGCTTTTCTCAAGAGCAGCGGCATCTTCCGTTTTTTTGATGCAGGCGGTCTTTTGCGAGGAGTATTGCTTATCGGCGGCATATTAATCGCTTTCTTTGCCGCGGCCTTTCACCTTCTTG
>JAAZHP010000136.1 GCA_012510625.1 Bacillota bacterium | reverse complement strand
GTGGGCAAGTATCGCAGCCCCTGGATCAAGGAGGAGCACGGCTCCGCCTACTATATCCTGGAAACACTGAAGAAATCTTTTGATCCCCGCGGCATTATGAACAAGGGGACCATTTTCCCGGGGTGATGATCATGGATGTCCTGGTCTGCTTCAAGGTGGTGCCCGACCTGGACCAGCTTCCCCCCGGCGGCTGGGAGATAGACAGCGCCTTAAGGGTGGAGACCGGCTTTGTCAAGACCATGCTCAACCCCTACGATGAGAGCGCCCTGGAGCTGGCCCTGCGGTTCGCCGAAAGTGCCCCCTTCCCCGTTAAATTGACCGCTTTAACCGTGGGCGGCCGGGAAGCGGAGAGCTATCTAAAAACCCTTTACGCGCTCAGGTTTGACCGGGCCGTGCGCCTGGAAAGCGATGCCGACCTGCGCTTCTCGCCGGAGAGCGTGGCCGCAGCCATCTGCGCCTTTGTCCGCCATAACCCCCAGGATTTAATCATCATGGGGCGGCAGAGCGGGGTCGGCGACAACGCCGCCACCCCCCTCATCACTGCAGAGATGCTGGACTGGCCCTGCATCAGCCAGGTCACCGGGATAAAGATCCGCGGCGAAGATTGGCTGGAGCTGGGCAGCATGGTGGACGACGGCTTTTTAAGGCAGCTGGCCCGCCCCCCCCTTGTCGCCGCCGTGGGCAACGCGCCGCACGCTTATTTAAGAGTGCCCACGTTGAAAGAGAGGCTTGCCTGCAGGGATAAAAAGGTGGAAGTTATCGAGGCGGCTATTCCCGCCAGCGAAAAGAAGGCCGCGGGCTGCGCCCTGGCGGGGCTCGCGGTAATCGACCGCCGCAGGGCCGGGGTAAAGATTGAAGGCGCCAACCCGCAGGAGAAAGCCCGGAGGCTATACCAGGAATACCTGAAGGGGTGGCTGGCGGAGCTATGAACTACACGGTTGTCTTAAACGGCTGTTCGCGCACCGTGCAGAGCCAGGCCGAAGAACTGGCCGCCTTCATCGAAACCAACCTGGGCGCCGCGGCGCCGGGGCGCTGCATCATTTTCTACAGCGCGCCTGAGAAAAAAGATGAGCTGGCCGCCCTCTTCCCCGCGGAATATCTGCTGCTGGTAAGGGTGGAGCGCTACCAGCCGGAATTTTTCCTCTCCGCCCTGGCCCGGCTGGCGCAAGATAACCCCACCCCCCTCTACCTCTTCCCCGGCGGCTACAGCGGCAGCGAGCTGGCGGTGCGCCTCGCCTGCCGCCTGGGGGGCAGCTCCCTCACGGCGGTGCAGAAGCTGGAAGCGGCGCAGGAGCCGCCGGTCTGCTGCAAAACAGTCTACTCCGGCTACCTGCAGGCGCGGCTGGAGCTGCGGCGGAAGCCATACTGCCTCTCCATCGCCCGGGGCGGTGCCGGTCAGCGCCGGCGCGCCGTCAAGGTCCGGGAGATGGCAGAGCTCGACATGAGGGGAGCGGCGGAAGCATCTTTCTGCCGGGAGCTGGAATTTAAAGAGGCGGGCGGCGGCGGCCTGGAACAGGCTTCCTTTATCATGGCCGCAGGGCGGGGCGTCGGCAGCAAGGAGAAGACCGAGAAATTCAAGCAGGCAGCGGCAGAACTGGGCGCCGCTTTCGGGGTCAGCCGGCCGGTAGCGATGAACGCCTGGGCGCCGCTAAGCGCTCTCATCGGGGCCTCGGGGGTGATAAGCCGGCCGCGACTCTGCATCGCCGCCGGGGTGTCCGGCGCCGCCGCCTTTTACGCCGGCATTGAGAAAAGCAAGCATATCGTGGCCCTTAACATAGATGAATTTGCGCCGCTGGTACAAACCGCCGACGTGGCGGTGATCGATGATTACGAGGCGGTGCTGGAGGAGCTGCTGCGCTTAATCAGGCAGGAGCGGGAGCTCAAGGCCAAGGGAGAATAAAACCCGTGGAAGAAAAAATATACACCGTGGACGAGAAATACCAGGATTACCTTTCCGATGAATCGAGGCTGCAGGGCTGGGCCGAGGGCATCTTTTTTCCGGAAAGCGAGGCCGATATCCGGGAATTTGCCGCCTGGGCCCAGAGGAGCGGGGCCGCCGCCACCATCCAGGGCGGAAGGACGGGCCTTGCCGGGGGCGCCGTACCGGCGGGGGGCTGCCTGCTCAACCTCTCCCGGATGAGCCGCGCCGGCGAGCTTTCCCGGGGCTGCGGCGGCGAATTTCTCCTGGAAGTGGAGCCCGGCATATCGCTGCTGCAATTGAGGCAGGAGATCAAGCGGCTGAAGAGCGAAGCGGAGCTCTTCTGGCCCCCGGATCCCACGGAAGCCTCGGCCTCCGTAGGCGGGATCGTCTCCAGCGGCGCCCGGGGTATCTGCGCCCCGCGCTACGGGAACACGGGCCGGCATGTTGCGGGAGCGCGGATCGTCCTCGCCGGCGGGCGCGTCATGGAGCTGCGCCGGGGCGAGCAGCTTGTGTCCCTCGGCGGGGAAAAGATGGACCTGCTGGACCTCTTCATCGGCGGCGAGGGCATCTTCGGCGTCCTCAGCGGGCTTACCCTGCAGCTGCAGCCCAGGCCGCGGCACAGCTGGGGCTTTATGTTCTACTTTGAACAGAAGAAGGCGCTCTACGCCTTTGTGGAAAAGCTGAAGAGGAGCCGGGGCGAGCTGATGCAGCTCGGCCTGGCAGCCGCCGAATACATGGACCGCTCAACCCTGCAATTGATGGAGGAGCATGGAGAAACGGCGGAGAGCTTAAATACGGCGCCGCCCCTGGACCCCGGGGTTTTGGCGGCGGTCTACCTGGAAGCCCATTGCGGCGAGGAAGAGGCCGCCCTGGAAATTGCCGGCAGGCTGGCCGATATGGCCGCCGAATCAAACTGCGATCCCGACCGGGCCTGGGCGGTGAGCGGCGAAAGCGGCGTGGAGAAGATGAGAGACTTCCGCCATGCCGCGGCGGCAGCGGTGAACTTTCACCTGGTAAAGGCCAGGCTCTCGGAGCCGCGCCTGACCGGGCTGGAAATTTACCTGGAAGCGGGCGATGAAGACTTCGCCGGCGTGGTGGAAAAATACGAGGCCGGCTGTTACAGCGCGGGGCTGAAGGCAGCCATCTACGGCCATATCCTGGGAAGCCGCCTCCGGGTAAACCTGCTGCCGGAAAGCTATGCCCAGTATGAACAGGGGCGGCGGCTCATGGCGCAGTGGGCGCGGGAGCTGGCGGGCAGCCGGGGCAAGGTGGACCGGCAGCACGGCATCGGCAAGCTCAAAAGGGAGCTTTTCCTGCAGATGGCGCCCGGCGCATACCTGGAAGATTTGCATAGGCTCAAGGAGCACTACGATCCCGCGGGGCTGTGGAACCGGGGCACCCTCCTGCCGCCCCCTCGTGAAAACGGCTAGCGCAGCGAAAAGCCATGTTTAAGGGGATCGGCCGCGTCGATGATTAATTGGCCCGCGCCGGTCAAAAAGGCCCTTCCCTTTACCTGGGGCAGGATGGCCGGAAGCCCGCCTACCGCGGTCTCCTCCAGCACCGTCCCTTCAAAAATCGCCCCGGTAATGCTTTCGTGGTAGAAAAGATCGCCCTTGCCCAGCGCTCCCCGGGCATAAAGGGCAGCCATGCGGGCGCAGGTTCCCGTCCCGCAGGGAGAGCGATCCACCGCGGCGTGCCCGAGGACAACCAGGCTTTTATGGGTATCGCCGGAAAACTGCGGCTCCTTAACAAAGAGGATATCTTCAACAAAGTTGATATGGGGCTTTTCGGGGTGAACGACGGAGAGGTTTTGATTTACCTCTTCCCGTATGGCCAGCCCCCGGCGGATGAAGCCGGGGATGTTTTCCTTGGAATGTTTCAGCCCCAGCTGATCCATCTCCACGATAACAAAAAAATTGCCGCCGAAGGCGATGTCCACTAAAATCTCGCCGCCGGGCAGCTGAACGGGCACTTCACCCCGGTAAAGAAAGGAAGGCACTCCCTTGAGGGTGGCTTCGCCGGCGCCTCCATTCTTTACCCCCACTTCGACACTAACCAGGCCCGCGCCTGTTTCCAGGGTCACAGTGGTCAGCGGCCCTTTCACCGGCACCAGGCCAAGCTCAACGGCAATTGTGGCTATGGCCATGGCTCCATGGCCGCACATGTTATTATAAAAAGCGCCGTCAATAAAGATGACGCCCAGGTCGGCTTCGGGGTGGCAGGGGTCTACGGCCACGGCGCCGTACATATCATCATGGCCCCGGGGCTCCAGCAGGGCGGCTGTGCGGATAAAATCATAGCGCTTCATCATGTATTCGCGCTTTTCCAGCAAGCTCGTCCCCTTAAGCTGCGGGCCTCGAATAATGAGCCGCAAGGGCTCCCCTCCCACGTGGGCATCGACGTAATGAAGAATATGCTTGCTCATCCTACCCCTCCCGGCACCCTAGTAGTTCCAGGAACACCCCCCTATTTCCTGCCGCTATGACCATGGTAGGCCCGGTAAAAAACGGAGAGCATCTGCGATTCATCGGGAACGCGGGGGTTGGTGCAAAGGTTGGCCCTTTCCTGCATCGATTCCCGGGCCAGCAGGGGCAGCTCCTCTTCGGGGATGTTTAGCTCCTGCAGGGTCCGGGGAAGGCCCAGGTCGTCCATCAATCGCCGCACGGCCCGGGGTGCCGCCTCCGCGGCGCCAAAAAGATTCATCCCGCTAATGTCAACACCCAAGGCTACGGCAATGTCCCGGTAAAGCTCCGGGCAGGCCATGAGGTTAAATTCCATCACCGCCGGCAGCATTATGGCAGTGGCCAAACCGTGGCTCAGTCCGAAGTGTGCGCCCAGGGGATGGCTGCAGGCATGCACCGCGCCGAGCCCGGCATAATCAAAGCATAGCCCCCCGAACATGCTTGCCACCAGCATGTTTGACCTGGCCTCGAGATTTTGCGGCTGGGCCACCGCCTTGCGCAGCCATTGGCCAATCATGGCCGCTCCCTTCAGCGCAAGGGCCTGGGCAAAGGGGTCCGTGCCGGTGGAAGTATACGCTTCAATTACGTTGGTCAGCGCATCCATTCCCGTCTCTGCGGTAACCCTGGGCGGAAGCCCCAGGGTCAACTCGGGATCGAGCAGCGCATAGCGGGGCCAGAGCTGCGGCCCCTCCAGGACAAGCTTTTTCTTCCTGGGGGGATCGGAAATGACCGTGTAGGGCGAGACCTCGGCGCCCGTTCCGGCCGTAGTGGGAATGGCGATATAGGGGGGACAGTTTTTTTCAATCTTCTTTCCCCCGCGCCGGTAATCGAGGGCACTGCCGCCATGGGCAGCCACTACCACGGCAGCCTTGACCGTGTCGATGACGCTGCCGCCCCCCACAGCCACAAAGAAAGTATGCTCACAACTCTCTTTAGCCATGGCCGCAACGCCATCGCAGATCTCGCCGCAGGGGTCCGGCTCCACCCCGGTAAAGAGGGTTGTCTGCAGGCCGGTTCCCTCTAAAGAGGCCACAATGGGCTCCAGAAGGCCGGCCCGGGCGATTCCGGGGTCGCTGACAACTATGGCTTTCTCTCTTTTTAGCGCCGCCGCTTTCTCATGGATTCTCCTGGAGATGCCGCAGCCAAATTCCACCCAAACGGGGTAGCTAAAGCTAAATTGCCTGGTGCTTAGAAGCATATCGCCGCACTCCGCCGGTTGATATTAATCAATCGGCGCTTTCCATCCCATATTTCCTTTGAACAATCTTTTCCAGCCAGCCCAGCAGGCGGTCAAGCAAAACCGTGGTCACTGCCAGCAAAACAGTCCCCGCCACGAGCATGCCGTCATTAAATGTGCGCATGCCCACCAAAATAATTGTGCCCATGCCGGCGGCGCCGATAAATACGGCATAGGTGGCTACTGAAAAATTCATTACTATGGCCGTGCGAATGCCGGCAAATATAACCGGTAAAGCCAGGGGCAGCTCCACCCTGAAGAGGAGCTGGGTCCCATTGGCGCCCATGCCCACTGCCGCCTCTTTAACCGATGGGGAGACATTCTCAATGCCCACACAGGCATTCCGGATCACCGGCAAAATGCCGTAAATGGTCAGGGCAATTAAGGCCGGCTTTAAACCGATTCCCATGAGCGGGATGAGGAAGCCAAAAAGCCCCAGTATAGGAATGGTGTAGAGCACGCCGATAACGTTGAGAACGGGTTCCCGCAAAGACTTGTAGCGCGAAATTAGAATGCCGATGGGCACACCGAGTATAATCACGATGCAGCTGGCCCAGATGACCAGCTTAACGTGTGATCCGAGCATGGAGATCCAGAAATCGCTCTTGGTAACAATGTAATTCCATACCTTTATCCACAGATAGTCGCTCTTCACAAAAGCTCAATACCTCCCCTAACGGGCCAAGAGGGATGCGCAGGATTGAAAAGAGACAATCCCCAGGAAGGCTCCTTCGCCGGAAACCACGGGAAGCCAGCCTCGATTGCCCCAGAGCATCTCTTCGAGAGCCTTTTTCAAGGAATCGCCCGGGAGAGAGGGTGAAGGAAGGGGTTGCACCTTCTCCGGGTCAATTTTTGCGGGCCCCTCCATCCCGGCCAGCGAGACGTAGCCCAGGCTTTGCCCATTGTCATCCAGCACAAAGGCGTATTCCCAACCTTTAAAGGATGAATCGGCAGGATCAACAAGGGCTCCCTTCTTGACGACGGGAAGATCGCGCAATAAAGCCTGGGTTACAGGAATTGTATCGAGGGCGCTGAATACAGCCCCCTGGCCGATAAAGCTCCGGATAAATTCGTCCCTCTCCTTGACAATATCCATGGCCGTGCCGATGGTGACAAGCTTGCCCCCGCGCATGATGCCGATGCGATTGCCCATTTTGAAAGCCTCTTGGATATCATGGGTCACAAAGACTATGGTTTTCTGGATCGTTTCCTGCAGGCGCAGCAGCTCATTTTGCAGCTGCTCCCTGGTTACCGGGTCAACTGCCCCAAAGGGCTCGTCCATCAACAATATTTCAGGATCCGCCGCCAGGGCGCGGGCTACACCAACGCGCTGCTGCTGGCCGCCGCTCAATTCCCGGGGATAGCGGTCCAGGTATGAAACCGGCAGCCCCACTGTTTCAATAAGTTCCATGGCCCGTTCCCGCTGCATCTTTTTAGGGCATTTCTTCAACTGCAGCACAAAGGCAATGTTGTCCTGAATGGTCAGGTGCGGCAATAAGCCAATATATTGGATCACGTAACCGATGGAGCGGCGGAGCTCGACTGTGTCGAGCTCCGTCACATCCTTACCTCTCACAAGTATGCGCCCTGAAGTATGGGGAACGATCTGGTTAATCATTTTCAAAGTGGTAGTCTTGCCGCAACCGGAGGGGCCGATGAGGACAAATATCTCCCCCTGGTTAACATGGAAGCTAACCTCGTCTACCACCTTGTCTTCGCCATAGAACTTGCTCACATTTTGGAGCTCTACTTCTATGCTCCCTGTCATGATTTAACCTCTCCTCGTCTTAGATAAGCCCCCGTGACTTCAGGAATTCTTCCGCTACGTCAGCGGGATCCTGGTTTTCCACTTCCACCTTGAAGTTCAAATCAATCATGGTCTCTTCGTCAATAGAGTTTGACAGCTTCCCAAGGGCTTCGCCAACTTCGGGATGCTTCTCCAATATTTCGCTGCGGACCACATACATGGCATCGTACGGCGGGAAGAAGCTCTTATCGTCTTCCAATACGACAAACTGGTATTCTTTCAGCCGGCCGTCCGTGGAGAAGCAGGTGGTTACATGGCCGTGCCCTTCGGCAAGCGCGTCGTAGAAGAAGGCGGTGTCCACAACTTTTTGCTTCATGTCGATGCCGTAGGTTTCCTGCAGTCCCAGGTAAACGTCGGCCCGGGTAAAGGTGGTGGAGTCGCCGACGAAAGTTAAGTCATTATGCTCCGCCAGGTCGGAAAGCGTCTTGATGCCCAGTTCATCAGAGACCTCCTGGGGCATGGCAATAGCAAAGGTATTCTGGAAGCCCAGGGGATCGAGGCAGGTGATGCTGAACTTCTCCTGGTAAGCCTCTTTTGTTTTCTCAAAGATCTCCTGGCGGTCGTGAATTACGTCTCCTTCAAGGACCACCATCCATGCTGTGCCCGTGTACTCGGGATAGAGATCGATCTGTCCTTCAACCAGGGCCGGATGCAGCATTTCTGTTGCACCCATGCCGATCTTGCTCACATCTACCTCCAGGCCGGTTTCCGCCTCGATAAGCATTGCCGCCATGTGCGCAAGGGTTAAGCTCTCGGCAAACTGTTTGCTGGCGATAACCACCTTGCCCTTGGTCTCTTCTCCTCCCCCTCCGCAACCGGTTGCTCCGAACATTACCGCAATCAAGGCCACACAAAGCAACAACCAAGTCATACTGCGTTTTGGTAACATCAACTAGAACCTCCTTTTATTTTTAGCAGGGTTTACCCGCGAACCCCCATCTTAACGGTTACTCTATTCTCCATGATACCCAGCAGCTTGTCCAAAAGGACGGCCAGCGCAGAAACTGGAATTGTTCCCGCCAGGATCATGCGGTTGTCCATCATGGAAATGCCGGTAAAGATCAAGTTCCCCAGCCCCCCCGCGGCTACAAGAGCGCCCATGGTCGTGATCCCCACAGTGAGGACGGCAACTGTGCGTATCCCGGCCATGATGATGGGAAAGGCCATGGGCAGCTCCACGCGGAATAGAAGCTGGCTTGAGGTGGCGCCCATCCCCAGGGCCGCCTCCCTGGCCGCCGGATCAACGCCGAGAAGCCCGGCGCAGGTATTTCTTAAAACGGGCAGCCACGAATAGATTGTAAGAGCCACGATCGTGGGGAGCCAGCCCAGCCCCAGGAAAGGAAGCAGAAAGCCGAGTATGGCCAGCGATGGTATGGTATAGAGCATTCCCGCGATATCGATTACATAATTGCTGATTTTAGGGCGCCTGGAGATAAATATGCCCAGCGGGACTGCAGTTAGGGTGCCCGCCAGCACGCCTGCGAGCGAAAGCAGGGTATGCTGCAGGGTAAGCTCGGCAACCTGCCCCTTTATTCCCCAAAAATATTCCAAGAATGAAACTATACTTTCAGTCACCGCCCCTTTTACGCCTCCTTTTTATGCTTGATATAAGCGCATGGCCGGCTCTGCTGCCGGGGCCTCCGGTCTCGTGTCTCATCTATTTTTTAAATTCCTTAAACATCTTTTCAAACTCTTCCATGGGCTCAACCACATGGTAGGCATGTTCGTCAGAGGGGAACAGGCCTTCTTTCACCTCGTTGACATAGGTTTTGATGGCGTTTATTTCTATCTCGGCCACGTTTGCATATTGCTTAACAAACTTGGGCGTAAAAGCCTGGAACATCCCCAGCATATCGCCGCAAATGAGCAGCTGGCCGTCTGCCGGCCCCGCCCCGATGCCGTATACCGGTATTTCCAGGAGGCTGCAGATAAAGGCCGTAACCTCCGGGGGGACAGCTTCCACGAGCAGGGCATAAGCGCCAGCTTCCTCTACAGCCAGGGCATCCTTGATTAAAGCGCGGGCATTCTTCACATCACGCCCCTGGGCCTTAAATCCGCCCAGCTGGCCCGAGCTCTGGGGGGTTAATCCAATATGGCCCATTACCGGTATGCCGGAATCAACTATGGCCCGGATCCGCGAGGTTACCCGCACGCCTCCCTCGAGCTTGATGGAATCCACTGCCGCTTGCTTGATAAAGCGGCCCGCATTGAATACGGCCTCTTCATCAGAAACCTGGTATGACATGAAGGGCATGTCTCCCACAACCCAGGTGTTTGGCGCCCCGCGGCGGACCGCCTGGCAGTGGATGAGGCATTCTTCCATCGTTACGGGGTTCGTTGATTTATAGCCAAGCACAACCATGCCCAGGGAATCGCCTACCAGGATCATGTCTATACCCGCCTGCTCGGCAAATGAAGCCAGAGGATAGTCGTAAGCGGTGATCCAGGCCACCTGCTGCTTCTCTTTTTTCATCTTGATGAAATCTAGAATCGTTTTTTTCCTGGCCATTAAGCTGCCTCCTTCTGTATTGCACTGATTGCTCAGGACAGGTGCTTCATCAAAATATTTTCTTGCTCAGGAGTAAGCGGAGGAGGCTCATAATCATTAAGTCTCTCGTTCAATAGCTCATGGGCCCGCTGCTCCAATGTCCGGGAGCCGCCCTGCTCCCAGCTTGAGTAGCTCTCACGCGAAAGCAGCGGCGGTATATAGAGCTCGCTCCGGTAATTTAAGGCGGTATGATCATCGTCCAGGTACATGCCTCCCGGACCGACCTTCTCAATAACGGCTGCAGCCAGCTTATGTTCATCGATGTCAAAGCCGGCGGCAAATCTTTCCGCCATGGCCACGGTAACTTCGTCGATAATAAACTTTTCCAGGCTGACGGTATTAAAGGAATCAAGGATCCCGCAGGATTGCAAAACAAAATCTGCGCCGGAAATCAATGTGCTCATCATAACCATCATCGATTCCAGGCCGGCCTGCATATCCGGCAATTTCGCATCCGTTAAGGTGCCGCCGGTGCGGCAGGGCAGCCCGTAATACTTGGCCAGCGCCGAAGTGGCCATGGCCATGAGCGCGGCTTCGGGCGAACCTATGGCCGGCGAAGCGTAGCGCATATCGCAGGATACGGAGGTGCTGCCGTAGACAACGGGCAGTCCGGGCTTGCAGAGCTGGCTGAAGACTATCCCGGCCAGCTGCTGGGCATTGTCTACAACCACGGTCCCGGCAAGCGTGGCGGGGCTGGTAAATCCCGGCTGGGAACACGAGGCAAACATAAGCGGCTGGCCGGCGCGGGCATACTCCATAACGCGTTCAATCATCCCCCGATCATAGGTTAAGGGCGATATGGGGCTGATAACGCCCAGCAAGCGGTTCTCCGCCAATCCCCCGTAAAATTTCCGCACCAGCTCAAAACACTTTCCGGTCTCCCCCTCCCCCACGCTCATCCCCACGAGAGGCTTGGTGGAATATTTCAGCGCCGCCGCCAGCTGGAACAATCTCCGCCTGCTTCCGTCAATATCCTGGGGTTCCACCACGATATAATTTGCCACGCCCAGCACGGGGCTGCTCTGGGTCAGCTTCATTAAATCGATAAAATCTTTCCCTGAAGCCGGCCTCTTCTGCGAACCGCTTTTCACAAATACGGGGCCGGAAGCGGGAGCGTACACGGGCCGCCCGCCGCCGACAAGAACATTGTCCCCGCTCTCGCGCCCATAAAGCATAAAGCTGCCGGGTATACTTTCCAGGGCTTGCTCCAGGAGCTTCTCATCGATATATACCGCAGCGCCCTCGGTTTTGGCGCCGCTCTTCTTAAAGATTTCCAGCGCCTCTTCATGAGCAAACCTGACTCCCGTCCCGGCGAGCACTTTCAGCGTGGCTTCATGAAGATCCTGGATCTCTTTTGGGGAGAGGCAACTGCCTGAGACCCTCACCTTTCCTCACCTTTCCACCTAAACATGGCCGTAATAATCTCTATGGGCAACAACCGAATAAGCGTAATCCAAAAGGGTGCCCCAGCTGAACACGGGCAGGTCGATTTCCCGCTGTATGGCCCGGGCAAAGGGCTGCATCCCCGTGCATTCCAGCATGATCGCCCCAATTGACGGATATTTCTCCACAAAGCTCTTGCAGCAGGAGACCATCTGCTCTTCCGCCTTATCGTAATATGCTTCCGGCCTCTCGGGCCTGGCATGGGGATTCCAGAGCTTGTCAAATTCGCTGACGCCGTATTCATCCTGGGCCCCCGCTATGAGATAGTTGCTGCCCGGGTCAATGCCCACGTTGACAAGATGCTCCCTGGTTAAAAACTGCTTCTGGGCGCAGACGATGCCCACGCTTTTCTGCGGCCCAATGACCTGCTGGATAAAAGGCACCTGCAGCAGGCTGGACATAAACACGGGCACATCGACGGCCGCCCGCACATCCTGCTGGAAAAAGGCAAAATAGCCGCATTCGGCGGCAATGGCCCGGCAGCCGAGCCTCTCCAGCCTTTTTGCCGCCGCAATGACCGCATCCCGGCATTGCGCGGGGTTTTTGTCATAGACCAGCGTCTTATTGGTAACGCCTTCGGCTATTTCATACTGTACCGGGTAGGGAAAGGCGCTCGCGTTCCGGACATCCCCCGGAAAACCCGGGTAGGCGTCATTAAGCAGGATTATCCCCAGCCCCATTCCGTAGCAGACATGGTTTTTGCGCGTTTTAATATGATTTATTCCCGGATCACGGCTTTGCCAAAATATCATGCTTCCTCCCCCCTCAAAAGTTTTTGTACGAGGCGCTCAAAGGCCCAGCCTCTTCTCCCACTCATCGAGGGCCTCCGCCTGGCCCTGCTCGAGGGCGCGGCCGGCACCGTTTTCCAATATCCCCTTGATCTTCTGCCTGATTTTCTGCTTTATCGTTGACCCCGGCCCGGTGACTTTTTCACGGCTAAAGATTTCAGGATACCAGACCTGCCTGAAGTTTTCCAGGGTGTGCATCTCGTCGATGTAATGCCCTCCCGGGCCCACCTTTTCCACAAGATCGAGAACAAAATCGTCTTCCCCGGCATCGATGCCCCGGGTATAGTATTTCAACGACTCGATGATCTCGTTGGCCAGCACCACCATCTCCGGCGAGACATTGTTGCAGTGATCCAGCACCCCAACGTCGTGGACCAGGTTGGCCTTGCTCAGCATGGTGGATAAGATCTGGAAGGCAACCTCGCTCACCGATTGTTCATCCACGGCCTTGGCGTCGGAGCAGCCCGCGGTCCCGTAGAAGGGCAGCCCGTAGTAAGCCGCCAGGTCGGCCATGGCCGCAACGCAAAGATGGAATTCCGGGGCGGCGTAGCTGCCGATAGTGGTCCGCATGTCCAGGATGGAGGGCATGGCCCCGTAGATAAAGGGAGCGCCTTCGCTGACCAGCTGGGAGAGAACGAGGCCGAATAAAACTTCGGCATTGGACTGGGCCAGGGTTGTAGCCAGGTTAACCGGCGAAGTGCCGCCCATCATGCAATAGGGCATATAGATTAAGGGAATGCGGTTTTCAGCGCTAATATAGGCCTTCTCCGTGCTGTCGGGCGGATGGGTCAGCGGCGGGATGGGCTCGCAGTAATAGAAAATAAAGGGCTTCTCCTGCAGCTTTTGCATGCCGCCGGCAAAGTCCGCCGCAATGTTGAGGCAGTCTTTGAGGGAATCGACGCTGTTGGAGGAGAAGTTAATGGTCTTGCTAAAATGGCGCAGCGTCTCGATAAATGTGCTCTGCGTTTGAACCCTGGGGTTCACATCCGCCGTCATCCCCACGGAGAGCACAAAGTGGATATTGGGCAGGGCATCGGCGATGCGGCACATGGCCGCCACATCTTTCTTAAGGAACTTCCGTACGCCGCCATCAGAGGGATCGACAATCTCGAGCTGATCCGAATGGGTGCCGAAGTAGACCTGGTTCTTCTCGCTGTCCACAACCATGGCCTCTTCGCCGCTCCGGTTGTAGAGCACCAGCTTCTTCGGAGCGCTCTCCAGGGCCTTTGCGACCATGCCGGCGCTGATGCGCATAAGCCCATCCTTCCCAATACGGGCGCCATGACCGGTGAGGAGCTCGACGGCGCGCTCGCCGCCAACCCTCATCCCTATATTTTCCATGATGTAAAGGGATTTCTCATGGATTTTTTTTATCTTCTCTTCATCGAGGACATGAAACTCAACGTTACGCACAATATTGTTCACTTTCTTCTTATACCCCCAAACATGGTCCGCGCCTTTGCGGGAAGGCAAGTATGCGCATCCCTGCCGGTAAACTTACTTCCCCTCTCCCAGGCGCAGGTAGTTGTTCAACTGCTCTTTATCCATACTCCCGATCCCCAGGTAATCAAGGGAGTAGCCCGTGGAGTAAAAATCCTTCCGCAATATGGCCGAGGCAATGTTGATCATGGAGTCGATGACCGGTGTTTTTACCCCATATGCCTTCCCCAGTTGATGGTAGACGTTGCAGCCTACCGGGATATCCTCGGTGATATATCTATTCTCTACGGTAAAGGGGCCGGTGCCATACTGGATATAGTCGTGCTGGTCAAAGGGGATTTTGTAGTCTTTCCCCATGTATTCCTGGCCCAGGATGCTTTCCCTGGAGTAGAAGTCTTCTTCGTCATATTTTTGAACGCCCACGCCGATGGCTTCGGCTACGGCGCAGACCTCCTGGTAGAAGGCATACTGGACCTTGGCAATTGAAGGACAGTAGGCATGAGAATAGATGCTGAATTCATACTTGTCTTTACCGTAGATTACACCCCAGTTTTCCATTGTGCCGAGTCCGAGAAGGGTGCCCGGGCAGTGCAGAACGGGGTTGACATTGCTGAAGCCGATGTCGAGGACAGTGTCGCCCGCCACGGCGCCGTCGCCGTTGGTGACCGCGTCCATGGAAGGGAGGTAGCGGGAGCTTTCGATAAATGCAGGGGTATCGCAAGCCGGCATGGCGGCGCCGCGCAGGGTAATGGCCCGGTAATAGACCCTGATTTGAGGCAAAATCACTCCGCCCTTGGTAACCACCCGGCTGCCGTAGGTAGAGCTGGACCAGCCGCCCACGATGACATCCTTGTTGCAGCCCGCTTCGCGTATCATTTTGCGCAGCAAGAGGGAGCCATAATTATCGGGGAAAATGTGTATGACCTGCCCATCTTCCAGGGCGGGGATTAATTTTTCAAAGAAAGGCCTGTGCCCCAGAGCAGGCGTGGCTACGACAATAATTCCGGCGCCTTTTACCGCCTCAGCCACATCTTCAGTTACCATCTCCATTACTGCATTTCCGCTGCGTTCAAAGCCATATAAGTTTAGCTGATCTCCAAAAAATTTGATGCCCTTTTCTCTTACTCCAAAAAGTGTTTTTTCCGCGAAAGGCGGCAGGTCGCAGAGGTGCACCCTGGCGCCGCCCAGGGCACAATCACCGGCAATAGCTTTTGCTACGGCGCCCCCCCCGAGCACGGCAATGGGCTTTTCCTTCAAGTAGTCCAACTTTTTCATATCAAAACTCCTCCCCATTGTTGCAATTACAGCTACGGCTACTTTTACTTCAGTGATTATTACTTGCAATATGTATGCCAAACAACCGGAGGAGTTTAATAACCCGCTCGGGGTGTTCCCTGGCAATGACTCACCCCGGCATCGTTATTGCTTTGTCCACTATTCACTATATCACAAGCAACTGGAGGGATGCCCAGCCAATTTCTGCATCCCGTCTTTAATCGCTATTGAAAAGCGCCTGGGCAGCTGATTAGCGCTTATGCGGGCATAAACCGCAATTATTTTTGCATGCAATATGTTTTGCAGGGGCCGGCAAGGGCAGGATTTATTAGGGTTGCGGCGAATTCATAGTGAAACGCAAATATATTTGCACCCGGGGAGAGATTTTATGCCTAAAAAAACCCTTCCATCAAAAGAGATAGAAAAAATACGGCGAGAAAATGAGCTGCTGACCAGCGCATTAAATATCATCGAAGAGGGCATTCACATTGTTGACAGCAGGGGCAAAACTTTCTTTTATTCAAAATGGCTGGAGAAGATCGAGAATACCAGGGCGGAGAATGTCCTGGGGAAGCATATTACGGAAGCATACCGGCTGGATGAAGAGAGCAGCATCCTTTTAAAGGTGCTTAAAACGGGAAAACCGGTGAAAAACCATCACACCTCTTATTTTACTATAAAAGGAAAAAAGATTGATATAATCACCAATACTTTTCCCATCAGCGCAAATGGCGCCATCATCGGGGCGGTCTCGGTCAACAGCGATATCACCAACAAAAAGCAGCTCGTCGATACCGTAATCCAGCTGCAGAAGCAGCTTTATTCCAGCCATACCCGCAACGGCACGCAGTACTCCTTTGAAGATATTATCGGAGAGAGCGCCGCCATCCAGGAGACAGTAGAGCATGCCCGGCGCGTTGCCGTAAATATGTCGCCGGTGCTGATCTACGGCGAAACAGGAACGGGGAAAGAGCTTTTTGCCCAGAGCATCCACAATTACAGTCTTCGCGCCAAGGGCCCCTTTGTGGCCGTGAACTGCGCCGCCATTCCGGCCACTTTGCTGGAGAGCATTCTCTTTGGAACAGAAAAAGGAGCTTTCACCGGGGCTGAAGATAAGCCCGGCCTCTTTGAAGAAGCCGATAAGGGCACGCTTTTCCTCGATGAGATCAGTTCCATGGATGTCTCCCTGCAGACCAAGCTGCTGCGGGTGCTGGAATCCAAAACGGTGCGGCGGCTGGGCGGAAAATCGGATATCCGCGTGAATCCGCGGATTTTCAGCGCCATCAACACCGATCCCCTGGAGGCAATTAAGAAAGGGAAGCTGCGCCAGGATCTCTATTACCGCCTGGCCGTGGTTACGCTGACCATCCCGCCGCTGCGCAAACGGATGGAGGATCTGCCCCTGCTGGTGCGCCACTTTATCAATAGATCAAACAAGATTATGTATAAGCAGGTCAAAGATGTGACGCCGGAAGTAACGGCCATTTTCCAGCAGCACAACTGGCCCGGGAATGTGCGCGAGCTGCAGCATGCCGTGGAGCACGCCATGAACTTCGCTGAAGAGGATGCCGGCTACATTGAGCCAAGACATATCCCGGCTCACTTGCTGCAAAAATACCGGGAGCCCGGTTTCAAGTATGAGAGCTATTACGAAAACAACCGGGAAAAACAGAACCTCAAGCTGCTGCTGCAAAGAATTGAAAGAGAGATAATTGTGGAAACAATGAACAGCAACGGCCATAACATCAGCCGCACAGCCAGGGCCCTGGGCATTTCCCGGCAAAATCTCCAGCAGCGGATAAAGCGCCTCAATATAAAGTAGAAAAGCCACTTTGTTTAGATGAAGACGCCCGGGCGGGTTTTTAAGGTATAATAGGGAAAAAACAGCTGCCAAATGGTTGCACTGGAGGTGTATCATGCCATACCTGGTTTACCTGATCCCGGCAGGGATTGTCCTTATCATCGCTGTGATCCTGGGCCGGACGGCCGCCTTTCGCTCCCGGCGCTACGCGGTGGAGCCGCAGCGCAGCCTCAATATTGATGTTGACCGGGCCGCGGAGCGCCTGTCAAGGGCAGTTCAGCTGCCCACAATTACCGTCTCCGATCCGGAGAAAGGAGACTGGGGCCCCTTTGAAAAGTTTATCCGCTACCTGGAGCAGGCCTATCCCTCCGCCCACGGGGTCCTGGAGCGGGAAATCGTCAACGGGTACAGCCTGCTGTACCGCTGGAAAGGCCGTGATGAGAGCCTGAAACCGGTCCTCTTCCTGGCCCATATCGATGTAGTCCCCGTGGAAGAGGGCACAGAACAGGACTGGCATTATCCGCCTTTCAGCGGCGCCCTGGCCGAGGGCTTTGTCTGGGGCCGGGGGACTATGGATGTAAAAAACCAGCTCATCTCCGTGCTGGAAGCGGTGGAATATCTTGCGGCGGAGGGTTTCACCCCGGCCCGCGATTTCTACTTTGCTTTCGGCCATGACGAAGAGACACGCGGTGAAGAGGGGGCGGTGAAGCTGTCGGAGCTGCTGCAATCCCGCGGGCTCTCTTTTGAGTATATCCTGGACGAGGGTGGGGCCGTCACCTTGGGAGCCATGCCCGGCGTGAAGCGCCCCATCGCCCTGGTGGGCATCGCCGAAAAAGGATACGCCGATATCCGGATCACCGCGCAGGGCGAGGCCGGCCACTCCTCTATGCCCCCCAGGCATACAGCGGCCGGGCTAATCGGCCGGGCGGTGGCTGCGCTGGAAAAACGGCAGCGCCCGGCCCGGATCAGCCCCTACCTGAAAGAGACGCTGGCCTACGTCGGTCCGGAGATGGGCTTCGGGCTGCGGCTCATCCTGGCCAACCTGTGGCTCTTCGGCCCGCTGTTCAAGATGGTCTTTAAATCTTCACGGGCGGGCAACGCGCTGCTGCGCACAACTACGGCGGTGACAGTCCTGGAAGGAGGCAGCAAGCCCAACGTTCTGCCCCAGAAAGCAAGCGCGGTAATCAATTACCGCATCGCCCCGGGAGAGAGCGTCCAGGAACTGCTGGATCATGTCCGGGAGGTCGTGGGAGATAAGATCAAGGTGGAACCGATCCAGGCTACCGAGCCATCCAAGATCTCGCCGGTAGACGGCTCCGGGTTCCAGGCCATAGAGCAGGCCGTTTATGCCGTCTTCCCTGAAGCGGCAACCGTGCCCTACATCGTCATGGGCGGTACCGACGCCATCCGCTATGAACCGGTGTGCGATCAAATTTACCGCTTTACCCCCATGCTCATCTCCAAGGAAGACCTGGACCGGCTGCACGGCACCAATGAGCGGCTTTCACTGGAGAATATTGAGCGGGGCATCCGCTTCTATATCGAGCTTTTCAAGCGGTAAATTCCCTCTCCCCCGGAGGGAAAAGGAAAGAATAAAAGTAGGTGACAGGCAGAACGCCTCCTGTCACCTGTTTTTTAATTTTCCGGCCGCCCACCTGGCCAGGAGCGGTCTTTCGATTTTCGAATTGTGGCGGGGATCGACGGGCAAGGATCTTTTAAATAATACGTGTTTTATGCAGCGGGTGGCGTCATGTTCCGCCGCCAGGGCCAGGAGTTCTGCGCAGAGCGCGGATTTATCTGTGGAGCGGTGCCCGGGCTTTAATTCTATGCAGATTACGGGCACCTGGCCTTCTTTTCCCGGCACGCCTACCAGGCCGCTGCGCCGGACCTTGGGGTGGGTGTCGAAGATGGCCTCGCAGGTCCAGGGGAAAACAGGCCCCTCCGCGGTTATAACCCGGTGGCCAGCCCGCCCGCAGGTCCAGAGGCGCCCTTCCCGGTCAATGTACCCCGTATCGCCAAAGCGGTGCCAGGAATCCCCGCTGCTGTCTGCGATCTTATTTTTCAGGGTGCTCTCTTCATCCCGGTAATAGAAAGGGCTGATATGCCGCCCCCGGACCAGTATCTCGCCGATCTCTCCCGGCGCCGCTCCCCGGGCCTGCTCCATGTTTTTTACCGGGCCGTCAACGATGGAGATGATCCGCAGCTCAACCCCGGGCAGCGGGCGCCCCACGCAGACGCCGGCGCCCCGTTCAGTTTTGCTCCAGGTGTCTCGCAGAGCCTCTTCTGCATGCATCTCGGTGGAGGGCATCGCCTCAGTGGCCCCGTAATTGGAGGAGACCTCTCCATCGGGGGCCATCATCTCGAGAAGCAGTTTCTTTACCGGCGCCCTGACCATATCCCCGGCGCCGACAATGCGCTTCAGTGACGGCGTCTTGAGGCCCTTTTCCTGCGCATAGCGTCCCATATTTTCCAGGAGCACAGGCGATCCGAACATCGATTTGACCCCGCAATCGTTAATCACTTCAATGAGGGCGCGGGGATCGACGTCGGCTGGCCCCTGGCGTACAAAATTGATCGGCGGCACCACCATGGTCCCGCCGGCGCTGATGGGAACAAATAAAAATGCCGGGAAGACGGCCATATCTACGGGGATCTCTTTCTGCGGTTCAAACCGCCAGCTATAGTGGGCGTTCCGGTAAAGCTGGCAGAAGTTTCTGTGCAGGTAGAGAGCAGGCTTGGCCGGCCCGGTGCTCCCGGTAGTATAGAGAATAGCGGCAGGGTCATCGGGATTAACCGCAGGCGGGGCGGGTTTTGCCGGAGCCGGCCGGCGAAGAGATTTGACGGTGCGGGCCCCCGGGAAGCCCGGTTTCCCGGTAACTATGGCTTTTCGCAGAAAGCGCGGGCCCCAGCCAAAGATGAACCGGCCCATATGCGCTGCGGGGATGCCGAAAAAAGCCTCGATGCTGATCCGCCGCAGCCGCTCCGCTATATTAAGATAGCCGACCCCGGTATCGATCCAGACCGTCACCGCGCCCACGCGGCACAAGGCCAGCCCCATTACGCAGGCATCGTAGCCCGGGGGAGCCATAAACACGATGCGGGTCAGCTCGGCAATGCCCATCTCGCGAAGCCCCACGGCCACAGCTTCGGCATCCGCGGAAAGCTCCCGGTAGGTGTAATATTTGTAACGGCGCTTCCCCCTGGAATCATAACCATCCTGCTCGATAACGGCGGTGCGCTCCGGATCTGTCCGGGCCACATCAAGCGCTATATCGGCAAGATTGAAAATATCATCGGGGAATAATTTCATGATCACCCCTCCTCAGTTCCGGGTGCGGCTCCATTTTCATGATGCGCGCGCCCAAAAAATTCCCTGATGATCAGGGCTACCTCTTCAGGCCGCTCCAGCATAAGCAAGTGGCCGCATCCTTCCAGCCATTCCTGCCGCAGCGGCTTCAGCCCGGCGTTTAGCAGCCGCCCCGCTTCCGGTGAAAGAATCCTGTTCTGCAGCCCCCAGATTGTGCATACCGGCGGGAAGCCGGGGCCGGGTTCAAAGCGGTCCAGGTATCCGTAATTGCTTAAATCCTCCAGCACCCCCAGCAGCGAATCCATCTGCCCGGGACTTGCATAACAGCTGCAGAGTTCCGGCCGTTTATGTATCCGGCGTGATTTGCCATGAGCCCCCAGCTGGAAGCGCAGCGCCAGGGAACCAAGCCGGGGAGTCAGCTTGACCCTGGCCAGCCGCTGATTAATCCGCCTGGAAAAGCGGGGCGCTCTTTTCTGCATACGCAGCAGCGGTCCCATGATGCCGCCCAAAAAAGTGGCCTCGGTCAGAGGGTTGATCAGCACCAGGGCACGCACGTATTCAGGGCGGCGCATGGCCAGTCCCAGCGACATGGCGCTGCCCATGCAATTGCCGACCAGGTTTACCGGGGCCAGCCTGCGGTGGTTTATAAATTCATTAAGAAAATCAATATAGCCGGTCAAGGTATAGCCGGTGCCCGGTTTGGCCGAAGCGCCGTATCCCAGCAAATCAAAAGCAAAGAGCTCAAACTCGCCGGACAGGAGGGGCACAATATCGTTCCATATTGCATGCGAAGCGCCTCCGTTGTGAAGCAAAATGACAGGAGCGCCCTTGCCGGCAAGCTTATACCGGATCGGCCATCCCCGGAAAAAGAATGTCTCCAAAATCCTTAACCTCCTTTTTAAAATCACCTTGTGGTTGAATATTTATAATATTATTACTATTTGACACATTGTTCGATTCCCCTTCCCGGCCTTTTCTTGAGGCTCTCTGCCTGAGGAAAGAGGGCAGCAGGAAAGCAGGAACGGGAGGGCAAATCTTGAATATCTTTGTAATGTTTACCCGGTTAATATGGAAAGGGTGGGATTTATTTGAGAGATTTTGACCTTAACAGCATTGTTTTATTCGTTACCGCCGGCGTTATTATCCTTTTCGTGATTGCCCAGTCAGTTTTTTTTCTGCGCCAGGCCTGGCGGCGGGCCAGAGAGCTGGGCATTGAGGCAAGGGTATTGAGAAGAGTGGCCCGGAGCAGCGTTGTCTTCACCATAGCCCCGGCCATCGCCATTATCCTGGGCGTGATCACCCTCTCCAGGTTCCTGGGCCTGCCCCTGCCCTGGCTGAGGTTGAGCGTACTGGGCGCCCTGACCTATGAGCTGCCTGCGGCCACTTCCGCAGCGGCCGCCCTCGGCGTCCCCGTATCTGAGGGGGTAACCGACCCGAAAACATACTCTACCATCGCCTGGGTCATGACACTGGGCATCATGTCCGGCCTGATCATCGTCACGCTGTTCCTGAAGAAGATCCAGGGCGGCATCCAGAGCTTGAAAAAGCGGGATACCAGGTGGGGAGAGATTTTCCTCACCGCCCTCTTCATGGGCATGATCTCGGCTTTCCTGGGGATGATCTTTGCCGACATCACTGCAGGCCTAAAGGGCTGGATCCCCGTCTTTGTCATGATCATCTCTTCCCTGCTCATGCTAATCTGCGGTTTTTTCGTGAAAGTCTTAAAGGTCAAATGGATGGAGGATTATGCCCTGCCCATCAGCATGCTGGGGGCAATGGCCCTCTCCATTCCCATTACCAGGCTGCTGGGATAGGAGGAGAAGAAAAAATGAAAACATCTTACAGTGAAAAGGTCCATACATGGGGCAGAATCTGGTGTTCGCTGGCCTTAGTCATGCTTATGCTGTTCCCGGCGGCGGCAAGCATTTACTACAACGCCTGGCCCGACGGGATGGCGCTGCTTAAAGGGCTGATGGGAGTGGTGCCCATCTTCTGGACGGTGGGAGCAATCGAGGCTTTCACCTATTCGCCCATGCTCGGTTCAGGCGGCTCATACCTCGGTTTTGTCACCGGTAACATAGCCAATCTCAAGCTCCCCTGCGCCCTGAACGCCATGGAGATAGCCGGGGTTAAACCCGGCACCGAGGAAGGAGAACTGATTTCCACCATATCCATCGCCGTATCCTCCATCGTCACCACCCTGATCATCATTGCCGGGGTGCTCCTCCTGTCCTGGCTGCAGCCCATCCTGGAATCGGAGCTGCTGGCGCCGGCCTTTGCCAATATCCTGCCGGCTCTCTTTGGCGCCCTGGCCGTGGTTTTCATCTCGAAAAACTGGAAGATTGCCCTGGCCCCCCTCCTGTTTATGCTGGTCCTCTTTATTGCGGTGCCCTCCCTGGCCGAATCCGTCAGCGTCCTGGTACCGGTGGGGGCAATCATCGCCATAGCCGCAGCCAGGGTGTTGTATAAAAAGGGTTACCTGTAAACGTGAAAGATTTGGATGCGTTAAGCATAAACTGTTACCTTCTGAAGGATTTGGAAAAGTCATCTTGAATTAATTACTTAATTAAATGACACTTCAGGAGGTAAACTGCAATTGTTAAAATTATTCAGACACCTTTCAGTCCCACTATTGATCCTTCTACTCTGATAGCAGCAGCAATGCCGGTAATGGCCGGCGATGGCGGCGGAGTGGTGACCAATGAAAGAACCGGCCAAAGCTATGATACCATCACCAAGGCGGTGGAGGAGGCTGAAGACGACGATGTGATCATAGTGGGCGCCGGTACTTACGAGGAATCCGTGGTCATCGACAAGGCTCTCACGATCAAGGGAGAGCACGGCGCGGTGGTTGAAGGCGTAGATTACTATACATTTTCCATCCAGGCGTCAGGCGTCAGCTTAACGGGGCTGACCATACGAAACGCCGGCGTTAATGGCTATGATGACTTCGCCGTAGTAGTTGATTATGACAGCCTGGAATCGGAAGGCCCTGTAAGCTGGAGCATCACCAACTGCCGGCTGGATGGAGCCGGGGAAGCAAAGGCCGGCATCCACGTCTGCGGTGACGTAGATATTCCCTCGGAGATAGTAATCTCAAACAACGTTATCGAGAACTTTTACGAAGACGGGATAGATTTCTATTACTGCAAAGAATACGTGGCAGATATAAACCTGACGGTTAAAGGCAACGAAATCAAAGACGTGAATTATGGCATCTCTTTTTACGAACTATATGACAGCACCATAATCCTGGAAAACAACACCATCGAGTCAGCATATGATTGCATCTACATATATTGCTTGGAGGGGTGCGATTTTACGGTTAATAAAGGCAACCTTCTGAGCACTGGCGATAACAATATCTATGTCAGCTATGATGTTTACGATTCCACCTTCACAATAACCGAATGCATCCTTCAGAGCCCTTTCAATAGTAATATCGATGTCTCTTATGGTTTTGAGGGGAGCACCTTTACCTTAACAGGCAACACCCTGCAGTCCCCGGATTATGACGCCTTGGAGATAGATTTTTACTACAGCGAATTTATAATTAACCAAAACCAATTCTCAGGCGACGACGGTGTGTTCATAGGCGACTGCATATACAGTACAGGCGAAATCCGGGAAAATGATTTTCAAGTTGAAGATATTGCCCTGGATTTTGGTTACATTGAGAGTTCAAATGTTACTATATACGGGCGGGCGTGGAAGCCCGCCC
>JAAZHP010000135.1 GCA_012510625.1 Bacillota bacterium | reverse complement strand
GTGGCCGGGCTGATTAAGCTGATCATGAACTGCAGCTACGACGGGATTTTGCGCAAGAGCTACCCGGATCAATATGACGAAAGATTAAGGGGCATTGAGCGGCTGGCTGAAAATGCCGCTCACTACGCCTCGCTTGGCGCATTCTTGGAGTCGCTGGCCCTGGATGAATCGCTATTTAACGGCGGCGCTGCATTAGAAGATGCCGGCGGCGATTCTCTAACCCTCTCTACAGTACACAGCGCCAAGGGGAAGGAGTGGGAGGCGGTTTTTGTGATCGGCCTTAACGATGGCGTCTTCCCCAGCTACCGCGCCGAATATGAGGACCTGGACGAAGAGCGCCGCCTTTTCTACGTGGCGGTGACGCGGGCAAAGCGCTATCTTTGCCTGAGCACCTACTGGGAGAACAACCGCAGCTACGGCCTGCAGTCCGGAGGCCCCTCCCTCTTCTTGAAAGAGCTGCCGCAGGAATGCTTCACCCCGGTTTTGGCAGAAGAGGCTTTATGGGGCTTCTAATTTATTCTTTAAAATGGGACAAACAGGTACGTCCCCGGTGTCCCAATTTTCTGCCGGCGGGGCGGGGGCTGGAGTATAGATGAAAATCATAGGCGATAATCCCAGAAAGGGTGGTGAAAGATATGACCAATGGTGCTGCGGCTGCGGCGGCCATTGCCCAGGCGATCAAGGCCAGCGGGGCCATCGTCAGGGTTGTGCCGGAAGATTTTTGTAAAATCGTCGACAAGGTGGATAAGCCCCTGGTGGTCATCTCCGTGAGCAGATTCCTGGGGACAAGATGCCATTACTTGACCAGCTACAAGGGGCTCATATTTTACACCAAGAGCCCGGAGCAGCTTCTCCTGAAGGGAAGCACCGAATATGTGCACGCCAGAAGCATTTACATTCCGCAATAGCCGGCTTCATTAACCGGCCGGCCAGCCGGAAGCCTGCTTTCTTTAACAGTTTAAGGAGAAGATAATGTTAAGGGGGTGCGAGATGTCGCTGAAAAAGCTCTATGGACGGGCCACAGGGATCGGGAGCATGCCTCATTCCGGCCCCGATGCCGCCCTGGATTTAATCTTTACATATTTTAAGGAGATACCTCACTGGCCCCAGCTGCCCCGGCGGGGCGACGCGGAGGGGCTGGTTTCGCAATACCTGGCGCCCCTTTTGTCGCGAGGCCTGGTGGCGCTCCGGCCCAACGGAATTCCCTATTTTTGTCTCGACGAGCCCCACTGGGAGAAGCGCTGTCTCGAATACTACGAGCTGCTGCTCGCTGCCGAGGATTCAGATGAAGTTGCTGAATTTGCCTTCACGGAAGAGAGCGCCGCCGGATTTTACGCGTTTATGGAGCGCTGCGCGCGGCAGCCCCTGGAAGCCCTTTACCTTAAAGGACAGTTGACCGGGCCCATTACTGCCGGCTTCAGAATTACCGATCCGGAAGGCAAGCCTTCCTTTTATGATCCCGCTTTAAGGGAAATTATTGTTAAAACATTGGCTGCGGCGGCCCGCTGGCAGCTGCGGCAGCTGCAGGAACTGGGCCGTCCGGTGATTATATTCGTCGACGAACCGGGCCTCTACAATTACGGCAGCTCCACGGCGGTGGCCCTGGGCCGCCCGGAGATCGAGTCTTCGCTGGAGGAAATCTTCACGGCAATCCGCGCCACCGGAGGAATTACCGGGCTGCACAGCTGTGCCGGAACGGACTGGTCGCTCCTGACCGGGCTGTCGCTGGATCTGATTAACTTTGATGCTTACGAATATTTTTCTTCGCTGCTGGTTTACGCAAATCTTTTAAATCCCTTTTTCGCCCGGGGGGGCGCCCTGGCCTGGGGCATCGTTCCCTCTTCGGATAAAGTCCTGCAGGAAGATCTCGCATCGCTGCAAAGGCTTCTTGATTCACAGATGAAGGCGCTGGTGAAGCAGGGCGCCGAGGAGGATTATGTCCGGAGCCGTTACCTGGTTACACCCTCCTGTGGGATGGGGACACTAACCGAAGCGCTGGCGGAAAGGATTTACCGGTTAACCGCGACCCTCGAGGAAAGAATATTTTAAAGGGAGTTGGCTTGATGAAAGAAGAAGAGGTAAAAGAATTGGTCATGGAGCTCTCTTTTGCTGTCGGTATATCCGGAAGCGAGGAGAGCGCCACTGCGGCGGCTTCCCGCCACCTGGAGCGCTATGTCACCCGGGTGTGGCGGGATCGCCTGGGCAACCTGATTGCTTTCAAAGAGGGAGACAAGCCCGGCGAGGAGCCCTTCTCGCTGGCCCTGGTGGCTCATATCGACGAGATCGGCGCCATGGTCACCAAGATTGAAGAAGGGGGCGCGCTGCGCTTTACCGGCGTCGGCGGAATTGACCCCCGGATTCTACCCGGGCAGCCTGTAGAGGTCCACGGCAGGACTCTTCTCAAGGGGGTTGTCGGCGCCAAGGCGCCGCACCTGCTCTCGGAGAAGGAACGCCGGGAGGCGTCGAAGTTTGAGGATCTCTTTATCGACATCGGTTTGACCAAAGAGCAGGCGGAGAAGCAGGTGCGCATCGGCGACCTGGTCTCTTTTGACGCGCCGCCGCTGGCCATGACCGCCGGGAAAAATATCGCCGGAAAGTCTCTCGACGACCGCGCCGGCGTGGCCGCGCTGGTCATCTGCGCCGCGGAACTTGCCGCTGCCCGCCACCGGGCCAATATCTATTTCGTGGCCAGTGTCCAGGAAGAGGTGGGGCTGCGCGGCGCTACTACCGCCGCCTACGGCCTCGTTCCGGACCTGGCGGTAGCTATTGATGTGACTCACGGCGAAGCCCCCGGGCTGACCCCTCCCGATGTTTTTGAACTGGGTGGGGGGCCGGCAATTGCCGTAGGACCCAATTTCCATCCTGCGTTGACTGCCCGTCTTGAAGAGTTAGCTCGTGATAATCGCTTTTCCATCCAGCGCGAGGCCGATACCGGCGTTCCAGGCACTGACGCCTGGGTTATCCAGGTCTCGCGGGAGGGCATTCCCGCTGCGCTGCTCTCCATACCGCTGCGCTATATGCATACTACGGTGGAGATGCTGAGCCTGGATGACCTTATCAATACCGGGCGGCTGCTGGCCGCTTTTGCCCGCAGCCTGGATCGCCCGTTCGTGGAGGGATTGGCATGCTTCTAGAAAAACTTTCCAACCTGCCCGGGGTTTCTGGCAACGAGAAGGCGGTCCGCGAGGCGATTATTGAGCAGCTGCAGGGCCATGCGCTGGAGTGGCAAACCGACACCCTGGGCAATCTGCTGGTGCGCAAAAAGGGGAGCGGTTCAGGTTCCCGCCGGGTCATGCTTGCCGCGCACATGGATGAGGTCGGCCTCATGGTCACCTCCATTGAAAAAAGCGGCCATCTCAAATTCCGCCCCGTGGGCGGCATCGACAGCCGGGTCCTGGTCTCCAAAAGGGTGCGCGTCGGCGATGATAGGATACCCGGCGTGATCGGCTCCAAGGCCATTCACCTGCAGAAACCGGAGGAGCGTCTAAAGCCCTTCGAACTGGATCAACTTTATATCGATATTGGGGCCAGGAACAAGGATGAAGCCGAAAAACACGTGCAGATCGGAACTTATGTTTCCTTTGACACTGCCTGCACTCCCTTCGGCGACGGCTGCCTGCGCGGCAAGGCTTTCGACGACCGCGCCGGCTGCGCCGTTCTTCTGGAGCTGCTGCTGGAAAAAGGCGGTCCGGCCTTTGACGCCGCTTTCACGGTGCAGGAGGAAGTAGGCTTGCGGGGAGCGCGGGTGGCATCCTATACCCTGCAGCCCCAGTATGCTCTTGCCGTAGAGGCTACCGCCGCCGCGGATACTCCCGACACGGAGAAGGAGCGCAGCGCCACGATGCTGGGCTCCGGTCCGGCAATCAGCTTCATGGATCGCAGCATTATCGTCAACCGGGAGATCTTCAAGGGCTTGATCGAGGCCGGCGAAAAGGCCAAGATTCCCTTTCAGTTCCGCCGCTTTACCGGCGGGGGCACCGATGCCGGAGCCATTGCTCTCAGCAGGGAAGGTGTCAAGGCCGGTGTGGTGGCGGTGCCCTGCCGCTATATTCACTCGCCCTGCAGCGTGCTGAAAAAAAGCGACCTGCAGCATACTGTCTCGCTGGTGCGGGCCTGGCTTGAAGCGACGGCATGAAAAAATTTAACGAGGTGGCGATAAATAAAATGGAGACATTGATTAAGGAGTTGGTTGAGGCCTACGGCCCTTCCGGAGAAGAGGCGGCCGTTAGAGAGTTGATTGAAGAGAAGATCAAAGACAGCGTTGACCGCACCTTTACCGACAACCTGGGAAACCTTTTTGCCATCCGGGAAGGAGCGGCCCCGCTGCTGATGTTCTCCGCGCACATGGATGAGATCGGGGTGATTGTGACCCATATCGACGACAACGGCTTCCTGCGCATTGCCCCCATAGGCGGCGTCGCCCCGCACCTGCTGGTGGGGCAGCGGTTGAGCTTTAAAAACGGTGTCACCGGCACTGTTTACCATGAGAAGATCAAGGCATTGAAAGAACTGGATTGGCCCAAACTCTATCTCGATATCGGAGCGGCCGGAGCCGCTGCAGCAAGGGAGCATATCCGCATCGGCGACATGGCCTGCCTCCATCAGCCCTTTGTGAATCTGGGAGGGCGCTACATGGCCAAAGCCATGGATGACCGCATCGGCTGCGCCGTTCTCGTAGAGGCGGCCCGCCGGCTGCCCGGATCGCTGCCGCAGGGGGTCTGCTTCGTTTTTTCGGTGCAGGAGGAGGTGGGACTGCGCGGTGCCACCACCGCCGCTTACCGGCTCGAGCCAGACTACGGTTTTGCCGTCGATGTAACCCTGGTGGGCGACACCCCGGAGGCGCCGCTGATGGCGGTGAGCCTGGGCCAGGGGCCGGCGATAAAGGTAAAAGACAGGTCTGTGCTCTGCCATCCCCGGGTGCGCGAGCTCATGATTGAGACAGCCGAGAAACATAAAATTCCTTACCAGCTCGAGGTCCTGGAGCGCGGGGGGACCGATGCCGGAGCGATTCACCTTTCCCGTGAAGGGGTCCCCTCCGGGGCCATATCCATCCCCTGCCGTTATGTCCATTCACCCTCAGAGATGGTCGATGCCGGCGATGTGGCCCATGCGGTAGAGCTGATCGAGAAAATTATAATGGTCTCCTGGCCGCTCCCTGATTCCGGGAGCGGGGCATAGCAGCTTTTACAGAATCAAAGGCCAGGTTATCCCCCTGCTTGAGCCCGGCAGGGGGAATTTTTATGTCTACCCGGGAGATATTTTTTTGATTCACCAGAAAATGTATGGTATACTCAAAAAGAATTTAGAAAAGATTAACCGGAGGAGAAAATTACCATGAAGAACAACAGCAGAAAAGCGGCCCTCCGGCGAGCCGAAGAGCTAAAGAAGACTATCCTTAATTATGAACAGGCGCTGCCGGATATTCCCACGGGCTTTGGGCAATGGCGGCGGATCCTGGAAAACCAGGAGCGGATTAAATCGCTTTTGGGCGCCACCGATGAAGATTGGCAGGACTGGCGCTGGCATCTTGAAAAACGTGTTACTACTGCGGCAGAATTGAAAAAATATCTAACTTTAAGTCCGCAGCAGCTGGAAGAGATCGAGCAGACCGGATCAATTTATCGCTGGGCGGTATCGCCATATTATCTCAGCTTGATGGATCCGCAAAATAAAGCCGACCCCATCCGCCGCCAGGCGATCCCGTCGCTGCCGGAATGCGCAGATCATATCGGGACCAGCGATCCCATGGATGAAGAACACACTTCGCCCGCCCCGGCGGTAACGCGGCGCTACCCCGATCGCCTGATTATCAACGTAACCAACCAGTGCGCCATGTACTGCCGGCACTGCCAGAGGCGGCGGAATATCGGTGAAAAAGACCTGGCTACACCGCGCCGCGATCTCATGGCGGCGCTGGACTATGTCAGCAGCAACAAGGAGATCCGGGATGTCCTTCTTACCGGCGGAGATGCCTTCATGCTCGACAACAGCAGCATTGCCTGGCTGCTGGAGCAGCTCGACCAGATTCCCCATGTGGAGATCAAGCGCTTCGGGACGCGCACCCCGGTAACGCTGCCCTTCCGGATCGATGATGAGCTCTGCGAAATTTTGTCCCGCCACCTGCCGCTTTATGTCAACACCCAGTTCAACCACCCTCTTGAAGTAACTCCGGCGGCGCAGGAAGCCTGCTTCAAGCTGGCCCGGGCCGGCGTTTCCCTGGGGAACCAGGCGGTGCTCTTGAAAGGGGTAAACAACGACCCCTTTGTCATGCGCAAGCTAAACCAGGAGCTGCTGAAGATCATGGTCCGCCCCTACTATATTTTTCATCCGAAAAGAGTTAAGGGAACGGCCCATTTTTGGGTAAAGATTGAAGAGGGTTTAAAGGTAATGGAGCATCTCCGGGGGTATACCACCGGAATGGCCATCCCTACCTACATTCTTAACGCGCCAAAGGGCTACGGCAAAGTGCCCCTGTTGCCGCAGTATCTGCTCTGGATAGGCGATGATACTGCCGTGATCCGGACATGGGAAAACCGGATTATCAAGTACAATAACAGAGAAGCGGGGGATTGATCCGGAAAGCATCGTTCAAGGCACCCGTCCTATTCCGGCTGCAATACCGGTTTCAACAGGAACGGCATCTTGAAAAGATTATGGAAGAGGAATTGATTTATCTAAATGCTCTGAACAGGGTTTCTTTTTTAGGCCCGGTGCGCATTGCAGCTTTGCTGAAACGCTGCGGTTCTTCCAGGGAAGCCTGGCATGCCGCAGCGGCCGGGCTTGTTGATATCCCCGAGCTGAAGGGCTTTGTGGAGCGTCTGCTCGAAGAGAGCCGCCGCATCGACCCGCTGCGGGAGTGGCGGCGGCTGCAGCAGCTAAATATTGTCTGCCTTTCATTAAATTCTCCGGAATATCCCCCTTTGCTGAAGGAGATCCCCCAGCCTCCGCCGCTGCTTTACTGCCGTGGCCGGTGGCTTGAAAGAGACAGCCAGGCTGTGGCCATTGTGGGAAGCAGGCGCTGTACTTTTTACGGCAGGGAGGTGGCCTCACGCCTGGCGGCGGACCTGGCTTCCGCCGGCTTTACCGTAGTCAGCGGAATGGCCCTGGGCATCGATACGGCGGCGCATGAGGGGGCCCTGGAAGCAGGGGGGCGTACTATCGCCGTTCTCGGCTGCAGCGTGGAGCGCAGTTATCCTGCCGCCAACAGGGATTTGATGGAGCAGATCATTAATAGCGGGGCGGTCATAAGCGAGTTTTCCCTCGACACCCCGCCCCTGCCCCAGCATTTTCCCCGGCGAAACCGGATCATCAGCGGCCTGGCCCTGGGCACCGTCGTGGTCGAAGCCTCGCAGAAGAGCGGCGCCCTGATCACCGCCTTTTACGCCCTGGATCAGAATCGCGAAGTTTTTGCTGTCCCCGGAAACGTGGGCAGCCCGTACAGCCGCGGCTGCCACCGGCTAATCAAAGAGGGGGCCCGCCTGGTTGAAACGGCGGAGGATATCATCGAAGAACTGGGCATCTCAGCAGCAGGCGGCTCCGCTGCAGCAGAGGCGGCGGCGAGTGCAAAAGAGCAAAAAATAGATGCTCTGGAGGACGCTGAAAGGCGTCTTCTGGAGCTAATTCCCTACCATCCATTGCATATTGATGAGATTGTGCGCCTTAGCGGCGCAGATGCGGCCCGGGCCGGGGCGTATCTCATAAGCCTGGAGTTGAAAGGGCTTGTTCGCCAGTTGCCCGGCAAATATTTTATCCGGAGATAGTTTATGATAAGATACACGAGTGATAGCATTGATGTTGAATGGAGGAAGAGCTATGAGCGGTTACCTGGTGATTGTCGAATCACCGGCCAAGGCTCGCACGATAAAAAAATTTCTGGGTTCAAAATACCGGGTGCTGGCTTCACAGGGGCACCTGATCGATCTTCCGAAAAGCAAGCTGGGGATTGACCTGGACAACAATTTTACGCCGCAATATATAACCATTCGCGGCAAGGGGAAGATCTTGCAGCAGCTGAAAGAGGCAGGAAAGAAAGCGGAGCGGATCTACCTGGCTGCGGACCCGGATCGCGAAGGCGAAGCAATCTGCTGGCATATCAGCCAGGCTCTCAATATGGATTTCGCAGATCCCTGCCGGGTTGAGTTCAACGAGATCACCAGGACTGCAGTAAAGGAAGCATTCAAGCAGCCGCGCCGGGTGGACATGAACCGGGTTGATGCCCAGCAGGCTCGCCGCATCCTTGACCGCCTCGTGGGCTACCAGATCAGCCCCCTGCTCTGGCGCAATGTTCGCAGCGGGCTCAGCGCCGGGCGAGTTCAGTCGGTGGCCCTGCGCTTGATCTGCGAACGGCAGAAAGAAATCGATGAGTTTAAGAAAGAAGAATACTGGACGCTGGAGGCGCTCCTGCAGGCCAACGGTCCCGATACCCGCTTTAAGGCCATGCTGGAGCGTTATCGCGGTGAAAAGATAGAACTGGCCGATAAGCAGGCGGCTGATAAGGTCATCGAGGAACTGAGCGGGACCTCTTTTACCGTGGAGCGGATCAAAAAAAGCCGGCGTAAACGGAGGCCCGCGCCGCCCTTTATTACCAGCACCCTGCAGCAGGAAGCTTCTTCTAAGCTGGGCTTTACCGGGCGTAAAACCATGGCCCTGGCCCAACAGCTTTACGAAGGGATCAATCTCGGCGGGGGGCAGACCACGGGTCTAATTACTTATATCCGCACCGATTCCACCCGTATTTCCGCCCAGGCCCAGGCCGAGGCGCGAGAGTTGATTGCCCGGCAGTTCGGAGACGATTATTTGCCTTCCCGGCCTCCGCAATACCGCTCCCGCAAGAGCGCCCAGGAAGCTCACGAGGCCATACGCCCCACCGCGTTGAGCAACACGCCCCAGGCGGTGGCGGCCTACCTGACCCGGGATCAGGCCCGCCTCTACAAATTAATATGGGAAAGGTTCGTGGCCAGCCAGATGGCTCCCGCGATTTATGACCAGGTCCGGGTTGACATAAGCGCCGGGGAATACGGTTTCAAGGCCGCCGGCTCGAGCTTGATTTTTCCTGGATTTCTGAAGGTATACCAAGCTGACGACAAGGAGGAAGAAACCATCCTCCCCCCCATGCAGGAAGGGCAGCAGCTGCTCCTGGTGGAATTTCTACCCGAGCAGCACTTTACTCAACCGCCCCCCCGCTACAACGACGCCTCGCTGATCAAAACCCTGGAAGAGAAGGGGATCGGCCGTCCGAGCACCTATGTGCCCATAATTGAAACAATAATTAACCGCGGCTACGTTGTCAGGGAGAAAAAAGCATTTGCCCCCACGGAGCTGGGCTATGTTGTTGTCGACCTGATGAAGCGGCACTTTCCCGAAATTATCGATGTTGATTTTACCGCCCGCATGGAGGAGCGGCTGGATCTGATTGAAGAGGGCGAACTCGAGCGGAACGAAGTTCTGCATAAATTCTACGAATCATTCAACAAACAGCTCCAGGAAGCGGAGCGGGAGATGGAAAGGGTTGAACTTGCCGCCAGGGTCAGCGAGGAAAGCTGTCCCCGGTGCGGCCAAAACCTGGTTTACAAACACGGCCGGTTCGGGCAGTTCCTGGCCTGCCCGGGCTATCCTGAATGTAAATTTACAAAAAATATTGTTCGCCAAACGGGAGTCCCTTGCCCCCTGGACGGAGGCATGCTGGTCGAGCGGCGCAGTCAGAAGGGCAGGATCTTTTACGGTTGCAGCAATTACCCGCAGTGCAACTTCTCTGTTTGGGATAAGCCTCTGCCGGAAAAATGCCCCAGGTGCGGGTCACTCATGGTGCAGGCCGGCCGGCGCAGTGGCAAGGGGATCCGCTGCTCCAACAAAGAATGCGGTTACAAGGCTGACCGCCCGCAAGAAGCCGCGGCGGAGCAATAAATTTATCTGCCGCCTTCGACCCCAGGCGGAATTTACCTGATAAAATGACAAATAGCACCAATCTTTGAAAAAGGCATTTTGCTTGCATATGTGGAAATGTTATGCTAATATTTACTGAGGGTGCCATTGGTGGATGAACAGCTGGAGCGTTTTCTTGCTTACCTGGAGGTAGAAGTAAATGTTTCACCTCTAACCCTGCAAAGTTATCGACACGATATTATTCAATTTTTATCCCTGGTCACTTCAGGGGACGGCCCGGTCCGGGAAGCAACTCATCACATGCTTCGCCGCTACCTGGCCCGGCTAAAGGAGAACGGTTATACCCGCAGCTCGGCAGCGCGTAAACTTTCGGCGGTGCGTTCTTTTTTGAGTTTTTTACAGCGGGAAGGCGAGTTGGAGAAGGGTACCTGGAGCAATGTTTCCAGGCCCCGGCAGGAGAAGAAGCTGCCGCAGTTTTTCTATTTCCACGAAGTATTGGCCTTGCTGGAGGCGCCTGACTGCAACACCCTTCTCGGCTACCGTGACCGGACCATGCTTGAGCTGCTCTATGCCAGCGGTTTGCGGATCAGCGAACTTACCGGTCTGGATACCTCTTCCTGCAACCTGGAAGAACGCCTGGTTAAGGTAACCGGCAAGGGGAGCAAGGAGCGAATCGTTCCCATGGGAAGGATCGCCGCCGCTTTCTTGAAAGAATATCTAAACCGGGTCCGGCCGCTGCTGCTGGCAGCAGGCGGAGAGTGTGAGGCGAAAACAGAAAAACTGTTTCTCAACCGTCGTGGCGGCCCCTTAACTGACCGCGGGGTGCGCTATATTTTTAGGAAATATGTCCGTAAGGTTTCTCACAAGGTGGGGTTGAGCCCCCACTCGTTACGGCATTCCTTCGCCACTCACTTAATTGAGCAGGGAGCTGACCTGAGAGTAGTCCAGGAGCTTCTTGGGCACGCCAGCGTTTCGACCACGCAGGTATATACACATATTACCAGGGGGCACCTCTGGGAAGTATACCG
>JAAZHP010000134.1 GCA_012510625.1 Bacillota bacterium | reverse complement strand
TTGTAGCCGCGGCCGGAGTTGTTATCTTCAATTGCCTTCCATCCCTCTTCGCGGATGACCACGCAGAAGCGCTCTCGCGCCGCCACCAGGCAGGCAAAAGCGCCGTCGCGGCAGGCAGGCACGGCGGTGAGCGTCTCCCCGGGGGCGCTGTCCCGGTATCTTTTCAAGCATATATCGACCGGGTGGAGGGGCGCCTCCCCGGCAAAGAGAACCCGGCCGCTCACCCGGGCCCCGGCGTCGAGTGGCAAAATCATGTAGTGCTCCTCGCCGGCGGCTATCTCCACGGCAAAGTCCTTGCTTTTATAGTTCAATTCGCCTGCACGGGCCACCGCATAGAGCTGGTATTTCCCCGGGGGAAGGGCCAGCTCAAAGCTGCCGTCCGCAGCGGCGCGGGCTTCACCGGCGAAACCTTCAACCATGAGGTCACCCGAGGGATCGGAAACACCTCGCCAGGCCCGCACCAGCGCTCCCTTCAGGGGCGCCGCGGTGGCCCCGTCGAGCACCCTTCCGCAGAGCCTGCCGGTGCGGGGCTCGCGGGGATAAATGAGCACGGGCTCCGGAAGAGAGATAGAATGAAGCTCTTTATGAAAAGTCCGGTAAGGCTCCAGGATTTCATAGAGCGGAAACTGCTCATCCACGGCAACTGCATCAGCCGCAGCGGCACACTTGATTTTGAAGGAGCCGCCGGAACGGGTTACCGCCTGAACCATTACATTAAGCCCCTCTCCCCTGCCGCTTCTGCCGGGATCTACGGAGCCGCGGACGGTTCCCGCGCTGATGAGATATGAGCGCCCTCCGTCCGGCTCTCCATATTCCACCTTGCCGCTGAGGGTTTGCGCGGGAGCGGCTTGCAATTCAAAGGTGAGCTCGCCGGCCCTCGCTGCAGAGCGGGTAGCCTCGTCAATCACCAGGAGCGGGGCCAGCCAGTGCACCCGGTGGCAGTCACTGTGCTCCTCTACGGCGAAGGCCCACCCTTCGCGGTAGTCAAATCGCGCCGCCGGCATCATCAGGAAGGGGATCCTGAATTCCTGAAAGAGGGCCAAAATATCGCGGGGCGGCTCCGTCTCCCGGCCGCAGAGAAGGCATTCGCAGCCGGCTCCCTTGACCCCGGCCAGCTCCAGGTGGACCGGCATCAGCGAGGAGGGCAGATCGAGATAAAGATGGAGGTAGCTCGACATCACCCCGGTTTCGGCGCTGTCTTCGGCGTCAGGAGCAAGGCGGTAGAAGTCGCCCCAGCTGACAATATCCTCGCCGTAGGGCGAAACCACCTCCACATTGCGCGTGCGGTAATAATACTGGGTCGCCTTTCCGGGATGGACCGGCCTGCGCGCGCGCCGCCATCTCTCCTCCGGGATGGTGACGGTAACGCGGAAGCGGTCACGCGCCGGTCCCACCGGCTCAACTATGCGAGGCAGCGCCGTATCTGCAGCCTCCTTGCGGGGAGCGGGCACCAGGGCGGGGTCGCCGAGCAGGGCCTGCTGCTGCAGCGTGGCGGCGGTCCACCACTTGTAGCAGGCGCAGCGATCGGGAGCTTTCTGCTGCAGGATGGAGGCATAAAGGCTTACAAAGTTGCGGGTTTCCCGCAAGGCTTCTCCCACGCTCAGGCCCTTTACCAGCAGAGCCTCAAAAAAGAGGGGGTAGATGGAGGTGGCAAACTGCAAATCCTCGGAGGTGAGCCCCCCAACATAGCAGACCGCCCCTTTTTCAACCATGGCCAGGCCGAACTGTTCGCGGTAGGGGACCGGGATAGCCTCCCATTCCAGGCCGTCGGAGGCCGAGGTCCAGTAAGGTTCCATCCCCACAGTGGTGCAGGCCGACGCGTAGGCCACCAGCGGGGGAAGAGCCGGCAGATCGCGGCGCGTGAGGAAGCGCCCGCAAGTCTTCAGCGCTTCGGTGGTACCGTGGCCGGCGTAGAGGAAAAAATCGCTTTCTTTCAAAGCTGCGGCAACCCGCTCCGCGCAAGCCTCCTTGCCTTCAAGAATGGTCACCCTGTGTCCGCACTTCTCCAGGAGCGGCGTAAATTGTGTTTCCAGGAGCGGGTCGTCGGAATTAAAAATAATCTTGTAATCCACCTCGGGGCTGACGGCTACCAGCACACGGCGCCGCTCTTTTTGAGTCCCGGGGAGGCGGTGATAATATTTCGTGGTAAGGATCTGCGCGGAGAGGCCTCCGGGGCTTGACTGAAAGAGGCGCCCTTCGGCCGCATCGAAAAAAAGATCGTCATTGAGGCGCAGGTGGATATCCCTGGCCATCACTTCAGCGGTGCTGCCTATGGTGCGCCGGGTTTCGTAAATCAAGGGGATGGCTCCAGGTGAAGCCAGGAGAGCCATGTAGCGGGGGCGCAGTCCCGCCCCGGCTACAAAGCGCTGCAGCCTCTGTTCAATGGCCGCCGGCTCCGGTTCTTCCGCCGCGGCATCATGGGGAAAGACGGGACGGTAGGAGGCGCATAGCGGCGCCAGCAGGCTCAAGCCTCTTACCCAGGCCTCTCCCGGATAACGTGGCGCGGCGCTCTCTTTGTTTAAATCGGCGGAATTGTAGACCAGCAGGTAATCCAGTTCCTGCTTTTGCCGGAGCATAAACTGGGCCATGGCCAAGTCATCGGGCAGGGAGGCAAAGTTTTTTAATACGGCCTCCGCGGACAGCTCTGCGAGCGGCTCCGCCGGGCCGAGCCAGATAAGCGGCAGATCAAGTTTAACCCCCGATGCTGCGAACAGATCGCGGCATAGGGCCAGGAAATTATCGGCACCGCCGCAGGGAATAAAAAGGCAGCCCAGGCGAACGGCCAGGACCGCTCCCTTGATACACCAGGCGGGATCGTCTGCGGGAGCGCAGACCAGGCCCGGCGGCGGTCCGAAGCCCTCGAGCAGCCGCGCCGCATCCCCGGCTGCTCCTTTTAGATTCAGCTCCCGGTCGGCGCGCAGCGCTTCGCCGAAAGCGGCGTCGCCGGTAGCATCAGTTACCTGCAGCGGCAGCCTGGAGGCCAGCAGCTTCAGCGCCGAGAGTTCATCCGGCGCCTTTTCCGGGTCAACCAGAAATATATCGTGATCAGGCCTGGAAAGGGCGGCTGAAGCCAGCAGCAGGCTGCGCCGCCAATCCCGGGCCGACAGCAGCATCAGTTTGATTGACTCGCTCATAGAATAAGGCACCTCCAAATAATGTTCGCGGGCAGTTGTCTAGGGCTCATCGGGGAGCAGGGTGTAATATAGAAAGAGCTCCTCACCCGGGGCAAGCCTGTACCCGTGACCCTGGTTGTAATCCTTTATCGCCTGCCAGCCTTCCTCTTCAATCCAGATATAGAAGCGATCCTGGAAGCCCACCAGGCAGGAGAAGAAGCCGTCGGGGCGCACCGGCGTTGAAACCAGCATCTCGCCGCCGTCCTTTTCCGGGTAGCGCATCAGCGCCACGATAGCGGGATGGGGCGGCGGCGCGGCGCCATATTCAACCCTGCCGCTGACCACTGCGGCGGCGTCGAGAGGGAGCAACAGGTGCTGCTCCTCGCCGTTGAAAATCTCTATATTAACTGTCTTCGATTTATACTGCAGCCCTTCGTGCCGGGCCACGGCAGAAAGAATATACTTGCCGGCGGGCAGGTTAAAGGAAAAAAAGCCTGCGGCATCACTGCAGGCTTCGCCGGCGAAGCCTTCGATGAGGGGATCGCCCACCGGGTCTTCCAGGCCGCGCCAGACCCTGACCAGGGCTCCCTGCAGGGGGGCGGCGTTCCTCGAATCGAGAACTCTTCCGGATATTTTCCCCGTGTCAGCCGGGCAGAGCCGGATTTCAGGATGCGGCAGCGGCAGCCGCTCTTTTTGAAAGGCCCGGTAGGGCTCCGCCAGTTCATAGAGGGGAAACTGCTCTGAAACAGCGAGCAAACTGGCCGCTTCGGCACAGGTGAAATCGAACACGCCGCCCGGGCGGGTCAGCGCCTGGTAAACAATATTCAGCGGCGCTTCAGGCGCAGCCTTCCCTGTGGAGCGGCCTTCCCCCGCCGGCTCTGTGCCTGCCGCAGGGACGGCGGCGCTGACAAGATAGATTCTGCTGGCGTCCGCTTCGCCGTCACCGGGAGCACAAACCCGGCCGCTTACCGTTTGCGCCGCCGCTGTCTCCACTTCAAAGAGGAACTCCGCCGCCCTCACCGCAGTGCGGGCCGCCTCGTCTATTACCAGCGCCGGCACCAGCCAGTGCACCCGCGGGCCCCGGCCGGGGCCCCGCTCTTCCACGGCATAGGCCCATCCCGGAGTCATATCCATCCGGGTAGGCGGCAGGAGCAGGTAGGGGATGCGAAAATCTTGAAAAGCCGCCTTGAGATCAGCCGGCGGCTCTACTTCCTTGCCGCAGAGCAGGCACTCGGCGCCGGCCGCTTTTGCCTCCGCCAGCTTAAGGCGCTGCGGGTAGCACCCCGGCGGAAGGTCAAGATGCAGGTGCAGATAACTTGACATCACCGCCACTTCAGTAATCCCCTCGGCATCGGGAGCAACGCGGTAGTAGTCACCCCAGCTGACCACATTTTCGCCGAAGGGGGTGTACACCTCTATGGCCCGGCTGCGGTAATAATACTTCGAGGGGGGCAGCGGGCTGACTGCGCTTCTGGAGCGGCGCCAGCGCTTTTCAGGGATGGACACCCTGAGGCGGCAGCGTTCCCCCTCCTCTTCTACCTCCTGCGGCAGGGCGGCGCTTCCCGGCGCCCGCCGCGGGCAGGGCACCAGGGCCGGGTCTCCCAGCAGGAGCTGCTGGTGAATTGCGGCGGCCGTCCCCTGCTTGTAACAGGCATAGCCTTCGGGAGATTTCTGCTGCAGCAGGGAGGCGTAGAGGCTGACAAAATTGCGCAGCCGGCGCACGGCTTCGCCGACGCTGCAGCCCTTGACCAGCAGCGCCTCCATGAAAACACCGTAAACGGAAGTGCTGTATTGCAGATCCTCCAGGGTGGTGCCGCCCACGTAGCAGACTGCCCCCCGCTCAACCATGGCCAGCCCGATTACCCCGGGGGCGGAAACGGGAATAGAGTCCCAGTCCAGGCCGTCGCTGGTTGAATACCAGTGCGCGTCTACCGCCGCCGTGGAGCAGGCCGAGGCGAAAGCCACCAGCGGGGGCAGGGGAGGCAGTTCGCGCCGGGAAAGGAAGCGCCCGTGAGTGTGGAGCGATTCGGGACCGCCGTGCCCGGTGTATAAGAAGAAGTCAGTCTGCGGCAGCGCGGAGGCGATGCCGGCATAATGGGCTTCCTCGCCGGCGAGGATATTGACCCGGCAGCCCGCCTCCTGCAAGAGCGGCTTCAGCTGGCACTCGATTAAGGGCCCATCGCTGGAAAAGATAATCCCGCCTTCCACATGCGGCATGGTCACCACGAGAACCTCTTTTTTCCCTTTTTCCGCTGTCTTATTGCCGTTAATGCGGTGGTAGTGCTTTGATGAGATTATCTGCAGCGAGAGGCCGCCCGGAGTAGACTGGAAAAGGCGCCCTTCGGCCAGATCAAAAAAAAGGTCGTCATTCAGGCGGACATGAATATCGCGCACCGCCACTTCGCTGCGGCTGCCGATATCCAGGCGGCGGTCGTAAATAAAGGGGATGGCCCCGGGTGAAGCGAGGATGGCCAAATATTCCGGCCGCAGCCCGGTCCCGGCCACAAAATCGTTCAGCTCTTTTTCGATGGCCGGCGCGTCCGGCCGGGCGGTACAGGCATCAAAGGGAAAGACAGGGCGGTAAGAGGCGCAGAGGGGTGCGAGCAGGCTCAGTCCCCTGACTCGATAATCTCCCATGGAGAGAGAAGCTGCCGGGCGCTCAAAAATATCGTCAGAGTTGTAGAGCAGCAGGTAGCCGGGCGGCTGCTTCAGCTGCCCCATGAAATCTGCCAGCGCAGCATCGTCGGGAATAAAGGAAGCCTGCTGGCAGGGGCCGCAGCCCCTGCAGATTGGGTCACATTCTGAAGCTGGCCCGAGCCGCACCAGGGGCAGCCCTTCCGGCAGCTGCGGCCATAGGGCCAGGTTTTCTTCCGGTAAAAAATGATAGCCGAGGCGGACCGCCAGCACGGCCGCCTTAAGGCAGCGGGAGGGATCGTTTTGCGAAGCGGTGACAAGACCGCGGAGGGGTCCGAAGCTCTCCCGCAGCAACTCCGGATCGATCACGGGCGGCAGGTGAAAGCGCTTTAGCAAAGCTGCAAGCTCCGGAACACCACGGAGGGCATCACCAAGTGAGGGATCCGCGGTCGCATCGGTCAGGGTAACCGGAAGCCTGGCGGCAAGAAGCTTTAACGCGGCTATTTCATCTTCCATACGGCCCGGGTTCACCAGGAATATTTCGCAGCCGGGCTGCGCCAGCGCCGCGGCGGAATAAACCAGTCCGCTGATCCAGTTATCTATGGAGAGAAGGATTATGTTCAATTTTTGCTGCATTAGAGTAGCCTCCTTGATAAAATCCCCCCCGGCCCCCCTTTTGCAAAGGGGGGAGTATTGGTTGTACCTTTAAAAAAGGGAGGAGTATGTACAGGCCTAGCCTGTAGGAGCAGCCCGTACGGTAAAGGAACAGGTAAAGGGCTATATGGCAGCCCCTGCCATTTAAATCCCCCCCGGCCCCCCTTTCCCCGGCACCCCTTTTGCAAAGGGGGGAGAACTTATTAGCTGTCGAGCAGGTGGCAGGCGGCAAAATGGCCGGGCCGGACCTCCCGGTAAAGAGGCACCGCCTCCCTGCAGCGCGGTTTCGCCTCGGGGCAGCGGGGATGGAAGCGGCAACCTGCCGGAACATTTACCGGGTCTGGAGTTTCTCCTTTCAACAGCGATTGCTGCGTGATCACCTTGCGCCGCGGGGTTGGAATAACCGAGACCAGGGCCCTGGTATAAGGATGCAGCGGCTCTTTAATTACCTTATCGGCGCTGCCCAGCTCCACGATTTTCCCCAAATACATGATGGCGATCCTGTCCGAGACCAGCCAGGCCAGAGAGAGGTCGTGCGTGATAAAGAGATAGCCGATCCCCTTCTTGTCACGCAGGTCGACCATGAGCTTGAGAATGCCGGCCCTGATGGAAAGATCGAGCATGGAGACCGGTTCATCAGCCACGATGAATTTGGGATCGAGCACCAGCGCGCCGGCGATAGCCAGCCTCTGGCGCTGCCCGCCGCTCAATTCGTGGGGATAGCGGAGAAACAGCTCTCGCGGATTGTGCAGCCCCGCGTCGACCAGCGCCTGTGCGACCCGCTCCTCTTTCTCCGCCAGGCTGCGGCAAAGATTGTTCACCTCCAGCGGCTCGGCGACAGTGCTGAACACAGTCTGGCGCGGGTTCAGCGACTCGTAGGGATCCTGAAAGATGATCTGGGCCTCCTGGCGGAAGGCGCGCAGCCTCAAACGGTTGTATGAGCGGACATCCTCGCCTTCGTAGAGCACTTTTCCCCCGGTGGGCTCAACCAGCCTCAAGATAGCCTTGCCCGTGGTTGTTTTCCCGCTTCCGGACTCACCGGCCAGGCAGAGAATCTCTCCCTTGCCGAGCTCAAAGCTGACCCCGTCCACGGCCCGGACCACCGGTGTCTCCTTGCCGAACATTGACTGCATGAATCCGGTCCGGACGGCGAAATGGACCTCCAATTGATCTACGCTGACTAAGCTCTGCATGATTTCACCTGCCTGTCCAGAAGATGACACGAAGCATAATGATGATTATTGATATTAATCGTTCGCGGCTGCGCCTCCCGGCAGAGGGGTTTCGCTTCAGAGCAGCGCTCGTGGAAGCGGCATCCCGGCGGCGGATAGAGCAGGTTCGGCGGATTGCCGGGAATTGATGAGGCCAGGGCGCGCTCCCCCTCGATATCGGGAAAGGCGGCTATTAGAGCCCGCGTGTATGGATGAGCCGGCCTGGTAAAGACCTCTTCGGTCGGCCCGTACTCGGCAATCTGCCCGGCATACATAACCGCAACCTTGTCGCAGGTTTCGCCGACCACCGATAGGTCGTGGGTAATCAAGATCAGCCCCATCTCGATCTCTTCCCGCAGCTGCTGCAGCAGCTGCAGCACTTGCGCCTGCACCATGACATCGAGCGCAGTAGTGGGCTCGTCGCCGATAACCAGCCTGGGGTTGCAGGCGATAGCCATGGCGATCATGGCCCGCTGCCGCATCCCGCCGCTGAATTCATGCGGATATTCCCGGACCCGATCCGGGTCTATTTCCACTTTTTCAAAGAGAGCCCTGGTGCGCTGCCAGGCTTCCCTGTCGGTCAGCTTATCATGAATTTTAAGAGTCTCGGCAATCTGATCGCCAACGGTGCGCACCGGGTTCAGGGCGTTCATGGCGCCCTGGAAGATAATCGAAATCTCCTTCCAGCGTATTTTCCGCATCTCTTCTTCGGCTGCCGTAACAAGCTCTTTACCGTCAAGTTTAATGCTGCCTCCAGCAATCGAAGCATTTTCAGGTAAAAGCTTTATCAGGGAAAGCGCTACCGTGGTTTTGCCGGAAGCCGATTCCCCGACCAACCCCAGAGCTTCACCTTTTTCCAGGCGCAGGGAAACGCCCTCGCAGGCCCTGACGCGACCTTCTTTAAGCTTGTAATAGGTGGTTAAGTCGTTGACTTCAAGCAGAGTCACGGTTAACGCCTCCTCAGTTTCGGGTTCAGAACTTCGTCGAGGGCATACCCGATAAAAGTGAATCCCAACACCACCAGGACCACGCAGACGCCCGGCGGGATCAGCCACCACCAGGCTCCAAATGAGACCGCCCCCATCTCAAAGGCAAAATGGAGCATCACGCCCCAGCTCATCCGGGTGGGATCGCCCATGCCCAGAAAGCTGAGGGTTGTTTCAGAGAGAATGGCCACCGCCGCCACCAGGATGGTGTTGGCAAAAATAAGCGGAAAGACGTTGGGCAGAATGTGGTGCACCATGATATGAAGATCGCCCGAGCCGATAGCCCGCGCTCTCTCCACGTATGGTCTTTCCTTAATGCTCAGGGTTTGCGAACGGATAATCCGGGCTGTCCCCGCCCATCCGGTAATCCCAATCACGAAGATGATGTTCCCCAGGCTCGGGCCGAGGAGAGCGGCCATCACCAGCATCAGGGGCAGCCAGGGAATGACCAGGAAGATATCGGTGAAGCGCATCAGGATCGTATCCACGGTTTTGCCGTAGTAGCCGGCGGCAATGCCGATAATGGCGCCAATGACCATGGAAATAACTGTCGCCGCCAGGCCAACCAGCAATGAAATCCTGGAGCCGACCACCACCCCGGCAAAGACATCCCTGCCCAGGTCGTCCGTGCCCAGCCAGTGCGCGGCGCTCGGCGGCTGGAGAACCATTTCCGCCCCTTCAATTTCGCCGGTGTAAGTCACCAGGTGCGGTCCCACCAGGGCCATCAGCGCAAAGAAAAGCAGGATGACCAAGCCGGCAATGCCCATGGTGTTTTCGCGGTAGACCCCCCAGAAGGTGGATAGATTTTTTTTCAGCAGTGTAAAGCGATCTTTTCTTGTTTGCGTCTGCAGCATAACCAGCCCCTCGATTATGATTTGACCCTGGGGTCAAGGTAGCGGTATAAGAGATCGGCGCAGAAGTTGGCGCCGACCACGCACACGGTCACAAAAAGAAAGATCCCCTGCAGAAGGGGGTAGTCCCGCCCCATGAGCGCCGTATACATCAACCGGCCCAGCCCCGGCCAGGAAAATACAGTTTCAACCTGAATGGCCCCGCCGACAATAAAGCCCAGGTTCATGGCAATGAGCGTGACCATGGGCAGCATGGCATTGGGCAGGGCATGCCGGCGCAGCAGGTTCCTGTTGGAGACGCCCTTGGCCCTGGCGGTGAGCATATAGTCCTCGCTCATTACTTCAAGCAGCGAGTTGCGCATGATCAGAACATATTCGCCAATTAAAATAAGGGCAAAGGTAACCGTGGGCAATAACATGTGCCGCAAGAGGGAGCCCAGCTGGCTCCAGATGGTGGCATAATAGGTTCCCGGCACACTCATACCGCCAATGGGGAAAATTGGCCAGTAAACCGCAAAGAGCATCACCATCAAAATACCCACCCAGAAAGAGGGCATGGAATAGAGCACCAGCGAAAGAGAGAGCCCCGCCACATCGAGTTTACTGCCTCTTTTCCAGGCGAAGATCACTCCCAGAATTACTCCAATAATTATGGAAAGGATGGTCGCCGTGCCGGTCAACAGCAGGGTCGGCGGAAGCTTCTCCATGATCACATCCAGAACCGGCTTGCGGTAGACAAAGGAATGGCCCAGGTCTCCCGTAAACAGATCTCGCAGATAGTATCCGAATTGAACAAACTTGCTCTGGTTGAGGCCAAACTGCTCCGTAATCCGCTGCAGCGCCTCGGCAGATATCTTGGGATTACGGATGAGAATCCGCACCGGGTTGCCCGGCATAATCCGGAATAGAAAAAAATTAAATACCAGCACGACAAATATGGTCAGTACCGTTTGCCCCAGTTTGCGCAGAACATATCCGCGCATCTTCAAGTTGAACGCACCTCCGTCCCATACCTTTGGGCAAGGCCCGGCCCGGTAGAATGACCGGGCCCCGTCCAAAGGAAGCCTGTATGCATCTAACTCATGGGATTAATTGATCGGTTCAAGTTTCTCATAGGTTTCAATCGTGTTCGTAAACATTACCGGTCCGCCGGCGGGGTTCTGGACCCAGCCCTTGAAGCGGTCGGTGCGGTAAGCCTGTAACTCGGGGTCGTATGAAAGGATGATATAGGGAGCATCCTCGTATACAATCCGCTGCATTTCGTGGATTATTTCCTGTCTTTCATCTAGATCAAGTGTAAACTGCTGCTTTTCGTAGAGCTCATCGTATTCCGGATTGGAGTAGAAGGAGTCGCTCCAGGACATGATCTCACCGGTGGTCATTATCTTCAGGATCGATGAGGGGTCCACATCCACAAACCAGCCCCAAATGAAAAGGTCAAAATCGCCTTCATAGATCCTGTCGGTAAGCGTCCCTTCATCAATGACCTCAATTTTGAGATCGATGCCGGCCTCTTTAAACCACTCTTTCATCAGCTCAGCCGCTTTCCGGCTGTCGGGAGACTCCGAGCGGACTGATACAGTGAAGGACAACGGCTCACCGTCGGCGCTTGCCCGGATGCCGTCGGATCCCACCTTGTATCCGGCCTCTTCAAGAATCCCTTTTGATTTTTCAATGTCAAAACTGCGGAACTCATCTGCGTCGAGCTTCAGGTGCCAGAAATCATAGACCGAGGGCACCAGGGTGGAGCCGGTTTCGCCGTAGCCGAAGAAGGCCACCTCGAGAACTCTTTCCCGGTCAATGGCATGTTCCATGGCGGCGCGCACTTTCGGGTCGCGCAGCAGCGGATTGCCGTTGGAGGCGGGATCATCCCAAACGTTAATGGCAAGCTCGGTAAAAGCGGGGGTCATCGCATCAAGCAATTTAATGCCTTCGGGAGCTTCTTCCTGCAGAGCCTTGAACTGCGCAGCCGGGCAGGAGGTGATGGCGTCGATATCGCCGCGCTTGAGCGCCTGAACCATCAGGTCGGCATTGGCAAAGGTCTGGAAGATGACCTCGTCAATCTTGGGAGCTCCCTTGAAATAATCTTTGTTTGCCGCCATCCTGGTATATTCGCCGGTAACATGTTCAACTACCTGGAAAGGCCCGGTCCCGATGGGTTCGGAATTTTCATAATCCGAATTGGCCTCCTCGGGATCAACATTTTCCCAGATATGCTTCGGCAGGATAGGAACAAGGATGTTGGGCATCCAGGCCAGCGGCTCTTCAAGCGTAATCACCACTGTAGTCTCGTCAGGAGCCTGAATATCTGTCATCGCCGCCACATAGTCGACAAAGTAACCGAGTTCATTATCCCGGATATATTCAAAGGTAAACTTCACATCTTCGGCGGTAAAAGGTTCCCCGTCATGCCACTTGACTCCCTCATGGAGTATGAAAGTCCAGGTGAGGCCGTCTTCAGAAACTTCCCATTCCTTGGCCAGGTCGGAAACAACATTCATGTTTTCGTCCCAGGTGATCAACCGGTTGTAATTGAGATTCATCACCTCGTAGGCCTGGTACGACCAGATGGTCATCGGGTTCAAGCCTTCTATCTCCCTCAAGAAACCGACTCTTAAAACATGCCTGTCCGATTCACCCGGGGAGCATCCTATCAAGCCGGCAAAAAGGGCCAACACCATTAATGCAGCCAGTACGGTCAACCAGCGGGTATGCTTAACCATATCTTGCCTCATCCTCCTTGGTTTCTGTTTGTGTTACCCTATCTGTTTGTTCATCACCTGTCATATGCCCGGCCATACTAAAATGAAATCAGTGGCTGATTACCTCCCTTCAACCGAAAAGCGTTACTTAACATAGATCCTGCTTCTTGATCAGAACGGGGATCCTCCGGGCGCTGCCCACGGGATCGCAATCCTCTCCGGAAATTTTTCATCGAGCAACCCGCTCGTCCCTGGCTTTTTCTAGAATGAGGTCGAGCTCACGGCAGAGCTTTTCGTCCAGGTAGGGGCCGGGATGTGCATCCAGCAGCTGGTTGACTTTTTCTTTGGCTTCCGCCCTGATATCGGGACAGCCCCGGGACCGCCATTCTTCGAAAGGCAGCGCGTTGCCCAGTTTCCCCTGCCAGAGTTCGCCTTTGCGCATAAAGTCGCGGGTATGCTCCTGAGCCAGGAAATTACCGCCATCCATGACCGCCTTGATCACTTCCAGCCCGATAATCTCATCATCTACTTCCAGATCCCTGCCGAGGCGGTGCATGAGCATGCCGTAAATTTCATTGTCAATGACCATCTCTTCGGCGCTGGCCAGGAGGCCGCCGTTGAGCAGCCCAAACCCAGAGACCATCGTCGCCCGCGCCAGAACCGGCGGGAGGCAGTTAATCGCCCTTTCGTAGCCTGACTGGATGTCGGGCACCGAGGCGCCTGTATCCATGCCGTATACGCCCGACGGCAGGCCGTAGTAGCGGGCAACCTGGGCCACGCAGGCTCCCGAGAGGCCCAGGTCAGGATCTTTACCGCCGACAAAGCCGGTCCGCATGTTCGCCGAAGCGAGGCGGCAGGTATAGACCAGCGGGCAGCTCCGATTGACCAGTTTAGCCAGGGTAAGGAACGCAAGCTGCTCCGCGTTCTGCTGAACCAGGCCGCCGACCAGGGTCATCGGGGCTGTCAGGCCCCTGGTAGGGCAGGGCAGCATGGTCAGCGGAAGGCCCAGCCCGGCACAGTCGACAATTGCCTCGGCAATATCAGCGGGAAAGTTCAGCGGGCTAAGCGGGGAGATGGAGATCGTCCCCATCGGTTTGTTTTTGAGCTTATCCAGGCCGCCCCGGATGGTGGCGGCCACTTCGATGAGGTAGCGGGTTTCCCATGAATCTGAAGCGGTTCCGATATCAACGGGTTTCCGCGTATTTTTCATCGTGTAGACGGCCATGCCGATGTTGGCAATCTCTTCAGGGATGTCGGTGGCGCGCAATGAAGGCACGACCAGGTCGAGGTACGGGAGACTGTCGCTGAGACGGGCAAAATCCTCCATGTCCTTGACCTTCGCCTCCCGGATCTGGTCAGTTTCATGGTCCAGGAGCACCGATACGGAGCCGAAGTTGTGCGAGTAAGAGCGCTCTGCTTCGGTCAGGGGCAAAACAATTGATTCATCTATACCGTAAAAAGTCAGGGGGACAGGATCTTTCAAGGCATCTTCAACTAGGCCTGAAGGAAAATAAATCCGCCCGTCCTTTTCGGTGCATCCCGCGCTGAGCAGGATTTCCCGGGCGCGCTTGCCTTCAATTATGACGCCGGCCTGCTCCAGGATTTCTAAAGTTGCTGCGTGAATTTTTTCCAGGTCTTTTTGGGAAAAAGGTTCAAAAATCACTTCGATAAGCCTCCTTCGTGGCAGATGTTCAATAGTAATAAATCTCCCCTAAAACCCCATAAATAGAGGGACATTCTTGTCCTAGCCCAACCTTACTCCAGGGTTTCCGCTCTCCTTCCGGATCCCCGTATTAAAAAAAAGGCGGGGAGAATATAACAGGCTGCAGTTAAAGTCCCAGCATCTCTTTAACTTTTTTTACACCTGAGATGGCATCAGGAGCATAGCCGTCGGCACCGACCTTCACGGCCCATTCTTCGGAGAGAGGCGCTCCGCCGACAATTACCTTAACCCGCTCGCGAAGGCCCTTTTCCTTTAACAGATCGATCACTTTCTTCTGCTCCTGTATCGTCGTCGTCATCAGAGCAGAGATGCCCAATACGGCCGCCTCCTTTTCCCTGACCGCCTCGACAAAAGTTGCCGAAGAGACATCCACACCCAGGTCGATGACGTCAAAACCGGCGGACTTCATCATCATGATCACGATGTCCTTGCCAATGGAATGAAGATCCCCCTTAACAGTACCGATAACCATGCGAACTCCGCCGTCCTGTTCGCTCTTTTTAATCAGCGGCGCCAGGTAATCAATCGCTCCGTTCATCGCCTCAGCCGCCAGCATCATATCGGGTAAGAAATATTCACCCTCTTCGAACTTGTCTCCGACAACATAAAGCCCTTCGGTTAAACCTTTGCTTATCACCAGGGAAGGTTCGATACCTGCCTCGACCGCTTCTGCAACCCGGCGCAGGGTCTCTTCTCTTTTTCCTTCAATGACTGCTTCTTTGACCTGTGCAAGAACCTTCTCCATAACTATTTCCTCCTGTCCAATTCATTTGAGCATACAATTATCCTATTTAAAACGTCGCAATTATCATACCAACACCGGCGGCGCAATCTCGCCTGCGGCAGAACAGGAACCCGTTACCCCGGCTTCATGAGAATGCCGGAAATTGGTTAACACCGCCGGATTTCCGGCGGTGTTAAGAGCCAAAAAGGTGGCCCCACATCTCCGTGATCGCCCTTTGAGCCGCAAAAGAGGTAATGTCGGCATGGTCAAGAGGAGGTGATACCTCGACGACATCCATCCCGATGATGGGGAGGCGGGCAAAGATCTGCAGAAGTTCAAGCATCTCCCGGGTTGTAAAACCGCCCGGTTTGGGCGTGCCTGTGCCCGGCGCCGCCGCCGGGTCCAGGAAATCTATATCCAGGGTTATATAAATGTGCCGCAGCGGACTAAGCTTGCGGCAGATTTCTTCAGCTACCTGGCGGACACCCCGGTTATACAGGGCCGAAGCTGTATAGATGTTGGCTTCCCGGCCCTCTAAAAACTCCAGTTCCTGCGGTTCAAAAGAGCGAATTCCGACAAAGTAGATGTTCTGCAGCTCAATGAAGGGAAATTCGAGAGCCCGGCGGTGCGTACATCCATGGGACAGAGGGTTCCCGGCAAGCTCCTCGCAAAGGTCGGGATGCGCATCCATGTGGATCACCCCGAGCGGCGCCTGGAAAACACGCGCCGCTGCTTTTAACAGAGGAATTGTCACAGAGTGGTCCCCGCCGATAAAAAAGGGACAGGTTCGGCCAAATAGACGGGCGGCAGCAGCTTCAACTTCACTAAAATAGGCCTCCTGGGAGAGGGTGCCCGGTTCCAGGTTTCCCAGGTCGCGCAACTCTAAAGCCGTGAGCAATCGGCCCTCTTCTGTGGTGGGGGGGATATGCGTGGAGATGCTCCTGATGCGATCCGGAGCCTGGGCGGCTCCCTTGCGGTAAGAAGCCGCCCCGTCAAAGGGCAATCCCAGGACCACAGCATCAGCTTCATCAATATCCAGTTTTGGATTATTCAATCCGGCCCAGATAGCGCGGTTCATGATCTTCTCCATCTTATACTTTGACCTCTTTTCTGCAAATTACAGTTATTTTAGTACGACGCCCCTTGATCAAAAGGCCGGAAATCATAATATGAATTGATTATGCTAATTTATTCTTCGAGCTTCGCGTGTTAAATCCTTTAGCATTTATTATGTCAAGATGCCGGATTGTTGCAGTATGGCCGGAAAATGATAGAGGCGCTGCATGAGCAGGCAGAATCTTGCCCAAACATTTCCCGGTATTATTAGAAGCGGTTCATCGGCGCATAATATATGTCACCAGGTAAAGTCTTATTATAACCCGCCGCTCAGATGCAGCATGGAGGATCGGTCCTTGAATTTAATAGAACAGGTTATCAAACGTCCTATCGCTACTTTAACGATCACCTGCCTTGTTCTTTTGATTGGGATTATCTCTCTCTGGAATACTCCCCTCGACCTGCTGCCCGATATCAACCCGCCGCTGATTGCCATCGTTACCGTCTTTCCTGGAAGCTCCCCCCAGGAGACGCTGGCCCTGGTCACGGAACCCATCGAGGAGCAAGTATCCGCCCTAGGGGGACTGACCAATCTCACCACACACTCACAGGAAAACCTCTCTTTAATTTTGCTGAAGCTGCACTGGGGCAGCGATCTGAACAGCAAGCGCGATGAGTTGAGCGCGCGCCTGGACCTGCTTTCCTTTCCCGAAGGGGTAAAGCGGCCCATCATTCTCAAGTTTGACCCCACCCTCATGCCAATAATGCAGGTGTCTGTAAGCGGCAGCGGGGACCAGGCCGGGCTTACCGCCTTGTTGAACCGCTATGTTAAACCGCGCCTGGAAAAGATCGACGGCGTAGCCGGCGTTGAGGTGCAAGGCGGGGTGAAAGAAGAGCTATTCATCTCCCTCGATCCGGATCGGATGAACGAGCAGGAGATCTCATATGACCAGGTT